>CALCJG010000166.1 GCA_937967705.1 uncultured Spirochaetia bacterium | reverse complement strand
TGGCTCTGAGGTTTTTCATCTTTTCCCTCGTAAATGCCGCGGCTTCCTTTATAATGATTTCGATCGGATCTTTATGCATGGGGTCACCCTCATCGTTTTGCTGATTATGGTATGGGATATCAGGATATATATGGCAACCATTATTCCCGGGAATGGGGGCGGGGAGGCCGGGTTTCTGCTTGACGCCCTATTTCAGCCGGTTCCAATGGAGAAGGGGTCAGAGCCCCGGTTTTTCAACAGAATGAAGCCGATATGGGATTTCTATGGGTTATACTGTCAGAAACATCGACGACTCTTTTGTCTTCACCTTCAGCGACAGGGAGTGGATTCATGTGCTGGACAATGCTCTGGAGCGGGGATGGAAGCCCATGGGAACATCCCTCGATTTCAACGTGCTTGTGTCCCTGGAGTGCGATGACCATAGCTTTTTTGGAACCCTTTTTACCGTGCTCAGTATTCATGAGAGATGTCTGAGCTGGGACGGGAATTACCGCGACAAGGAGTTTCAGATCGTCTGCGAGGAGGATGCCCTGGAGCTTTTCTGGATATATCAGGCTTCAGATCTCCCGGGGGAATTCGTAAGCCTTCTCGGAGCGGGCAGTTTCAGAATTTACGACTGTCCCGAGAAATAGACGGCAGACTGCAGATCAATCAATCCTCAGTATCGTCATGAAGGCCTCCTGGGGTATTTCCACGGAACCTATCAGTTTCATCCGCTTCTTGCCTTCCTTCTGTTTTTCCAGGAGTTTGCGTTTGCGGGTAATATCGCCCCCGTAACATTTTGCCGTGACATTCTTTCTCAGGGCCGAAATGTTCTCCCGAGCTATGATCTTGGCTCCCACCGCGGCCTGAAGAGGAATCTTGAACTGATGCCTGGGGATCACATCCTTGAGCTTCTCAATGATGTCCTTGCCCCGGTTGTAGGCCTTGTCCTTATGGACGATGAAGGAAAGGGCGTCCACAGGTTCTGCGTTGACCAGTATATCCACTTTAACCATGTCCGCCCTGCGGAAGTCCTTGATCTCGTAATCAAAGGAGGCATAACCCCGGGAATAGGATTTGAGCTTATCGTAAAAGTTAAAGACGATCTCGGCAAGGGGCATCTCATAGTGGAGCTGAACACGGGTGGCGTCCACGTACTCCATGCTCTTGTGTATCCCCCGGCAATCCATGACCAGGGACATGATGGCTCCTATGTACTCCGTTGGTGTTATGATGGTCGCCGTTACAAAGGGCTCCTCAATGTATTCGATAGCGGAGGGATCGGGCATCTTGACAGGGTTGTCGATGACCTGAACCTCGCCCCGGCTGTCAACGATGCGGTACTCCACGCTGGGGGCAGTTGTCACCAGGGCCAGGTCGAATTCCCGCTCCAGCCTTTCCTGGACGATCTCCATGTGGAGAAGGCCCAGATATCCGCAGCGGAAACCGAATCCCAGAGCGTAGGAATTGTCAGGCTCGAAGATAAGGGAGGCGTCGTTAAGACGCAGTTTATAGAGGGCTTCCTTGAGTTCCTCGTAATCATCGCTGTACATTGGGTAGAGGCCCGAGAAGACCATGGGCTTGACGTCTTTGAAACCCGTAAGGGGCGCCGGGGTGATGTTCTGGGACAGGGTTACGGTGTCGCCGATCTTGGTGTCCATAACGGTCTTGATCCCCGCTATGATGTAGCCCACGTCACCGGGGTTAAGGGCAGGGCGTTTCTCCCTGGTGAGACGGAAGACCCCCACTTCCGTTACCGTGTATTTCTTTCCTGTCGAGTAGAGGAGGATCTCGTCATCCTTTTTTACCATACCGGAATAGATTCTTACTTTAATAATGACCCCAACGTATTTATCAAAATGGGAGTCGAAGATGAGGGCCTTCAACGGTTCATCAGGAGACCCCGTGGGAGGTGGTATGACCTCTACGATCCTGTCCAGGAGTTCCTCGATGCCGATGCCTTCCCTGGCGGAGGTCAGGACGGCAGTTTCCGCATCAAGTCCCAGGCTTTTCTCTATGCTCTCCTTGGTCCGTGCCACATCGGCGCTGGGCATATCGATCTTGTTGATTACCGGCAGGATTTCCAGATTGTTTTCCATGGCCAGATAGAGATTGGCTATGGTCTGGGCTTCCACACCCTGGGAGGCGTCCACAAGAAGCAGTACACCCTCACAGGCGGCAAGGGCTCGGGAAACCTCATAGGTGAAATCCACATGACCCGGGGTATCTATCAGGTTGAAAATGTATTCCTCCCCCGAAGGTTTTCTGTAATTCAGGGTGATAGCGTTGGATTTGATGGTTATTCCCCTTTCCCTCTCGATATCCATGGTATCCAGTATCTGGTCCATATGATTTCTGGGATCAATCAGGTGGCATTTTTCAATGATACGGTCTGCCAGGGTCGATTTCCCATGATCGATGTGGGCTATTATGGAAAAGTTTCTGATATGCTTTAAGTCCATGCCTAATGTCTTTATCCTTGTTCGGGTGCGATTTGGTTTTTCCGGGGTAATATCTGATCAATAATCTCGCTTGGCCGAGAGAGCCCTAATGTCAGGCTTTTGTCCATCGCAGGAGCAACGGTCCCAGAATTGGATTAATGTTCTTCGTTCCCCTTTTAATGCAAGCATTTTTTTCCAATATGGCCGTATTGAACCGCAAGTTGGAATATGGAGGGGTCAGAGCCAGAGACGGGTCTGCTAGATCTACTTTATAAGGATGCATGAAATTTCGTCAGTATCATGACTGCTTCTGTCCAGGAATAAATGAGGAATAAGTGGGGTCAGAGCCTTGGGCTGATTAAAAAAATCCCACTCATTAAGAGTGGGATGTATCGTCCGTTAAATGAAGAATGGAGCCAATGCATGCGATCAATATCTGATTCTGAGGGATCCCATGAAGGTATGTACCTGGCCATCATAGCTATAGGAGGGGTTGTAAACCGTCGGGTTTGTCTTTTCGCTTTTTCTTGGTAAAAGGTACTGGTATTGGTAAGCTACATCCACCTCAAGCGGTACTTTCAGGATGAGAACATCCGGGATAATAAAACCCAGACCGAGTGAGAGAATATGCTTGTCGTTGTCAAGATAATTGGAGCGACCTGTCTGGTCTGGAGTGAATGCGGGTTCGTAGATATAACCCTGCCGCACCTTCAGCCAGGATCTGACAGTTTCTTCCATGCCAAACTTATAGATGATGATGTCCTTAAAATTAGGTTTCTCATAGGTTGCCAAAGACTTCTGGGTAGCGGATAAATCATACTTCGACCACATCTGATACTCTATGTCGAGTGCCCATGTACAGGCTTTAAAAATCCAGAAATCGTTGTAGGTGTAAGCCACTCCCCCCACAAATTCGTGGGGTGTGTAATAGTCCTGAATGGCGATGTACATCTTCATATTGACATTTCCCAGGGTAGTCGTAGCCTGGGTGTCGAAAGGATCGATCTTGAGCATCAACTCCCCCCGATAAGCAAAGCCTGCATTAAGTGTTCCAGGGCCCAGATCTTCCCATTTGAAGCTGATGCCGGCAACGGGAGCCTGCCGGGGTTTCAGGTTGAGTTTACTTCGGGTGGGGGGGGATTGCTGTTCTTCTGTGAGATTGACCTCCTCGATCTTTACTACCCCCTGACCGCCTACTCCAATGGTAGAACCTATTCCCAGATACAGATGTTCTTTCCATACTTCAAATCCAAGCCCCATATTGAGGAGGAAGCGCTGGATGCGCCTTCCGTAACGCAGGAAATAATGCACCTGTGTATCATCATCAGTCACCTTTCCCAGACCGAAATCATCCTCAAGAATGGCCGTAACACCAAAACGAAGCCCCAGATCGTAGGGCATCCTGATGAATGTGTTGAGATCCATGGTCAAACCCAGGAAAAGGGCTCCTGAGTTCATATTCTTTAGCTCCGTTGCTCCGGGATAGGATACATTCAATAATGGCATAGTGTAGAGATAGCCTATGGCAAGCTCATTATTGTTGATGACCCTTTTATCTTTGCTCTCATCTTTTTCGCTGACCGTTTTCTTCTTAGCTCCTGTCAGGGTTTTATACACTAACGATACCTTGCTTTTAGCATCGGAAAGATCAGCTTTTTTCGGTTTTCTGCCCAGGCCGGCGATATTGTAATAAGGGGAACTCCAGTCATCCACGAGAGACACCATGGCATTGCCCATACCTACCCCGCGGCCGCCGCAGCCGTAGGTGTCAGCTATGTTTGCGTACAGAGCATCGCTCAGTGAAGCTAGGAAAAAAAGGCTAATCAAGGCGAAAATCTTTTTCATTGCTGACCTCATGACGAAAGGATTGTATTGGGACACCAGCTATCACCGGTTTACACAAAGTAAAAAAAAGAGACTATAAGTATATTTAATGAAAATGGAATACTATTTTGTAAATGTCAACTATTAATCCATGGTGTAAATTATGAATACTAGGGCCATATGGATATCTTGGGAAGCATGATCTCCTGAAAACAATAGGACTTTTGAATATAAAACCTTGATGCTGCTTTTGTCTATTCAAAAACCGGTAGGACAGATTTTGAATAGATACAGACAGGGGTATTTATAATAAAATTGACTCCTGCCCAAAAAGCCTTAATGGAAAGTAAAGGTATGAGAATAATATGTCAACAAAAAAACTGACACGTCGGTATGTTTTTGGAGTTGAATTGTACCTTTGGGGGGATGGGGTCAGAGCCTTTTGGAAAAATCAATTGACAGTATTCGGGCGCTGATCGGAAAATAGTCGCTAACAAGTTCCTTTATCACGCGTTGGCGGGTTATTATTTATCTGGAGAAAATCATGAAGGATGACCCTGAAGCTGGAAGGGGTGTTGTATTGGTTTAATGGCAGGTCCTGGTTTCTGATGTAACATCCATAAAATCCCATCAAATACTGAATCCTGCCTGATTAACATTATGAATGATTGGAGGCAGGATATGAAAAATCCAATCCTAGTTCCCGAACTTAGATATCTGCTAAGGAAAAAGAAATTAAAGATACTTAAATCCTTCATGGAAGACCACCATGATAAGGAAATTGCAGAATATCTGAGCATGCTCAGACCCGATGAGATATGGAGAATCCTCGATCTTGTTGGAATATATCAGCGGGCGGAGATATTCAGCTATATGGATATGGACGTTCAGGTATCAATGATATCCGGCGCCCATAAAAAAAACGTTAAAAGTCTTCTGCTGCAGATGTCTCATGATGATCGAGCCGACCTTTTCCAGCACTTGGATAAGGTGATGGCCGACAGGTTGCTTCTCCTCCTGCCGACGAAAGACCGGGCAGACATAATCCGCTTGACCTCCTATCAGGAAGAGACATGCGGGGCCATCATGACTACTGATTTTGCCACTCTCCTTGAGGACGATATTGTGGAAAAGGCTATCAAGAAGATACGCCGTGAGGCACCAGGAAAGGAAACCATCTATTACATATACGTGACGGATAAAGAGGGACGGCTGATAGGATTCATTTCCTTGAGAAAGCTTATAATATCAAAGACCAAGAATAAAATCAGCGATATTATGAAACGGGACACAATTTTCGCTTTTGCCGATGAAGATCAGGAGAAGGCGGCCAATCTGATTGATGAATACGACCTTATAGCTTTACCCATCGTTGACCGAGACGAAAAACTGGTCGGCATCATCACCCATGATGATGCCATGGATATCATAAGGGACGAACAGACGGAGGACATGGAAAAACTGATGGCCATAAGCGGTGGTGTCGAGGAGAAATCCTACATGGGTATTTCCGCTTTTATCCACTTTAGAAAGCGCGCAAGCTGGATCGTCATACTGGCGCTCCTGGAGTTGCTTTCCGGATTTATCATCGAAGGGTTTCGGGCGACTCTTCAGAATCTCATCATTCTTGCCTATTACATGCCTCTGCTCATATCCACAGGTGGAAATACAGGATCCCAGTCAGCTACTATGGTCCTTCGAGCCATTGCGCTTAACGAACTTTCCCCCAAAGATACAATGGGAGTGATCCGAAAGGAACTCGCGGTCAGCCTTATGCTCAGTGTTTGTGTTGCAGCCATTGTCTGCCTGAGGGTATTTCTCATGTCCCATGGATCCAATGACATCCCCCCGGCTCTTGGATTGACCAGAATTGCCATGATGATATCCCTGGCCCTGGCCATTCAGGTAATATGGTCAACTGTGCTGGGAGGCATAATTCCCCTCGTGGCCACACGTATTAAGATAGATCCCGCTGTTGTTTCCAGCCCCGCAATAGCCACGCTGGTTGATGTGGGCGGGGTTTTGATCTATTTCTCGACAGCTAAATTGCTTCTGGGGATTTAGAGAGGCTCTGTCCCCATGATTTAATGTTCTAATAAAATCATCTCCAATCGTATAATTAATATATAGGCGACGGATAATGATCATTCCGATCTATCTATGTCAGCAGAGTTGGATTGATATCCATTGCAGAATGAGGGTCAGCAGATTTTATTTGCTGATGCATTATAGGGATATGAGGGGGGTGATGGCTAGAAAACCACGTGAACAAATACCCGGAGCAACTTATCATGTTTATTCTCGTTGCTTACAATGGGCGGATTTAATGGAACAGGATTACTTCAAAGCTCTTTTTCTTGATGTGATTCTACAAGCTAAGGAAATATATACATTTGATCTGTGTTTTTATGAAATCATGGATAATCACTTCCATCTTGTTATTAAAACCAGGGAAGGGGAGGCAAATATATCCCGCATTATGCAATATATCAAAGCTCGGTTTGCGGAAAAATACAATCGAACGACAAATCGCATAGGTCCTTTTTGGAATGAAAGATTTAAGGATGTTATTGTTGAGAATCAAGGTAAGCCCCTTCATTATTTCCTCTGGTTGCTCTGGTATCTTGCATTTAATCCAGTCAGGAAGAAAAGGGTTGCGGATCCCAGGGATTACAAATTTGGTAGTATTAATCAGTACCTCAATCCCGAAAAAGGCCCTTGTGCTCCCATTACTCTTCATGAATATTTCCAATATCTTGGTAATACTTTTCAGGAAAAAGTGGCGACTTTATTATTGTATGAGGAATATTATAGAAGAAAGCGTGCGGTTTTTTGGTGAACATTGATTGAGAATAGGGGTCAGGCCTTTGGATAAAAATGGAAATTGACAAAGTTGCGATAAAGTGTGAAATGGTTATACTTTGAATTATATCATGGGAAAGCATCATTGTAACTTATAAATTCACGGAGTAGTCTGTTCAGTAATACTATAAGGTAGAGGAATCGGGTGAACTTTACCCAGTGGTTTTTCGGGTTGTGTCATGGAATGAACATTTCCAGATGATCCGATCGAGAGAGGAGGCCAGGGAACATGAGTGACGAGATATATATAAAGTTGGCGGATGTGTTGAACTCCCTACCCAACGGGTTTCCACGCTCTGAAAGCGGTGTGGAACTGCTGCTTTTGAAAAAAATTTTCCGGGCGGACGAGGCCGAGTTGTTTTGCAAACTTAAGCTTCGTAAGGAAAGTGTAACGGAAATAGCTGACCGAACTGGAATGGAGCGGTTACATCTGGAACAAAAGCTGGATGAGATGTGGAAGCGGGGATTGGTTGAGTGTGACCCGGGAAGTCAGGAGAGACGGTACGGTTTGGTTCCCTGGATACTGGGATTGTACGAGCTTCAGCAGCGGAATATCGATGCAGAATTTGCCAAGCTCCATGCCAAATACATCAAATCCGTCGGTCCCTATTTTCTTATGCATAAACCTCAGATGATGCAGGTGGTCCCCATAGAAAAGGAGTTGAAGTCAGAAAACAATCCCATGCCCTATGAACAGGTTTCGGCCATCCTGGACCGATCGGTCTCTTTTGCTGTCAGCGAGTGTATATGCAAGAAGCAGACGTCATTTCTGGGACGGGAGTGTTCAAAGCCCCGTGAGGTATGCCTTGCCGTATCTGAAAAGCCGGGCTATTTTGATAATCATCCCCTGGTGGGTCGCGTTATCACGAAGGAGGAAGCAGTTTCCATACTCAAGATGGCCGAGGAGGCAGGGCTCATTCATATGACCGGCAATACACAAAGGGGGCATTTCTTCATCTGCAACTGCTGTGGGTGTTGCTGTGTGCAGATGATTGCCGCGCGATTTGGCATGAAGGATACAGTTAACGCGCATTATTATGCGGTGATAGACGAGGGGAAGTGTAGAAACTGCGGAACCTGCGCGGATACACGCTGTCAGATCAAAGCCATAGAGGTTGTCGGGGGTATTCGCAGAATTAACAGGGATAAATGCATCGGGTGCGGGCTTTGCGCTTCGACCTGCCCGGAACAGGCCATCAAGCTGATCCGCAAACCTCAAAATGAACAGGTGACACCCCCGGAGGATGATATGGACTGGTATCGCGAGAAAGCACGGGTGCAGGGGCTGGACATCACCAAGTATGAGTGAACTCTACTTCCTGCATATCAGCACTGTAACGGTGCCGAAGGTTTTGTAATACTTGTCGGTGCGGGTGTATCCGCCCCGCAGGAACATCTCCTCCAGGGCATTGGGATCTACGAAAGTGACAATGGTGCCTGGAAGATAGCGATAGGCTTCCGATCTGCCGGATATCACCCTGCCCAACAGAGGGACTAGGGTCTGCAGATAAATCCTGTGAATGAAGCGGAGTACTGCGAAGCGGGGGCGTGTCAATTCGAGTATGACCAGAACGCCGCCTTTTTTCAGAACGCGATATGTTTCTGAAATGAAGTTCGTCAGGTCTGGAATGTTCCGAATGCCGAAGGCGATGGAAAGGATCGCGAAACTTTCATCCCTGAAGGGTAGCTGGCTTGCATCGGCGGCTACGGCTTGGGCTAGGTTTGTTTTTGTGGTTCCTTTCTGCAGCATGGGCAGGGAAAAATCCAGGGAGGTTACTTCGGCCCCTTTTTTCCGGAATACTCTGGTAAAATCACCGGTACCGCAGCAAAGATCAAGGAGGCTCTGACCCCTGATATTATCCACCTTTTTAGCGGCAAATCGCCGCCAGTGCATATCAATTCCCAGGGAGAGAATCCGGTTCAAAAGATCGTAGGTGGGGACGATGGTATCAAAGGTTTTGCGAATAAACCGCTTCCGCTCTGAGGGGTCCCTGTTCTCCAGAGTATATTTGAGTTCCCCTTTCAAGCAAATCTCCTGATCTCGCGGTATTCGGAGTCCCGCTGCACAGGAATTTTCCCAGCATTTTTAATAATATCGATCAGTTCCTCCCGGTTGGTCTTTGTCCTGATACCCGTGGCTTTGACGACGACTTCTTCTGTAAGCACTCCGCCCATGTCGTTGGCCCCGAGGGTCAGAGCCGTTTGTGCCAGTTTGAGTCCTTCCGTGAGCCACCCGGCCTGAATATACCGAATATTGTCGAGATAGATACGGGCGATTGCGACGATTTTCAGATAATCCATACCCGAGGCGGGGATGATATCCTGCAGCTCTGTTCTGGCCGGAGAAAACGACCAGGGTATAAAAGCGCGTATGATTCCCGTCTCGTCCTGTACCTGCCGTACTGTATCGAAATGGGCGATGCGTTCCTCCAGGGTTTCACCCATGCCGTATGTCATCGTTGCCGAGGACCCCATGTTCAGTTCCTTCAGGGTATGCATCACCTCTCTCCATTCTTTGCGGGAGAGTTTGGCAGGACTGACCCTTTTCCTTATGCGGTCCACCAGGAGGTCGGATGCGCCGGGGATGGAATCGAGACCGGCATCCCGGAACTGTATAAGGATGTCCCGGAGGCTCTGACCCCCTTTCCGCGAGAGATACACTATTTCTGCGGGGGAGAAACTATGGAGATAAATCCCCGGAAACCTCTCCTTGACAGAGCGGATCATTTTCACGTAATAGCTGATATCATAACGAGGATGAAGCCCCCCCTGCAGCATGACCTGTGTCCCGCCATTATCGACAAGTTCCTGGATTTTATCCAGAATCTCATCTATGCTCATCTCATACCCCTCTATGGTTCCCGCCCGGGCGTGATAGGCGCAGAAAGCGCATTCCGCCTCGCAGATGTTGGTATAGTTGATGATGCGGTCCAGGATAAAACCGACGGTCTCATCCGGGTGAATGATCCTCCGGCGACGGTCCGCAGCAAGACCTAATTCGAGGAGATCCCATGAAAAGAGTTGAAGGGCCTCTTCCGGCGTTATTCGTTCTCCGGCTTCAATTCTATCAGAAAGATTTTTCTTTGCTTTCAAGAAGGCTCTGACCCCCCAATTGGTACTAACATCACATCCGCCCGGCCTTTATCGTCAAGCTGTATTTTGCCGGCAGAAAGAGGAGAAAGGCCATGATCAGGCCGTACAGTACACTCAGGAGAGCGACGGCCAGGGCGGCTCCCATCTGAGTAAAATTGGCCAGATTGGAAAGGATGATGATGGCGCCCACCAGGAGTCCTATGAATCCCGCCGCCAGGGAAGATTTTACCAGCATATCGAAGACCGCAGCGGAAGCCAAGATCTCATTTTTCTCCCTACCCGCCGTACCTGTGAAGAGCATGGATACCCCGCTTGCGAAAGTCTTCAATTCCCCGGAGGCCGCAAGTACGCCGGCATCAATCCCCAGGATGATCAGAAGGGAAACAGGATCGACAATATAAAGGATATTGCTTCCGGCAAGGAGAATGGCCACGACAATGATGAATAATGAAACTATTAGACCGAGGATGATCATATGTGCCTCCTGTTGTGATTGGGATCGCCCTGATAGGCAATGGTATTATAAGAGGAAAAAAAGGGGTTGTAAATAAAAAAATATTGGCGTTAAGGCCGGTAATAATTTATCGATGGAGGAGAATCGGCTGAGATTGTCAGGGGAGGTGAGACTGATCATGAAAAGGATTGCGGTGATTGGCGGGGGTGCATCGGGGATGATGGCCGCCTGTCAGGCTGCTCAGCGGGGCCACAGGGTCATCCTTTTCGAGCGCCAGAAGAAGCTGGGGCGAAAATTGCTTGTGACCGGAAACGGGCGGTGCAATATCACCAACCGGGGCCTGGACGTATCCCGGTATCACGGGCACAATCCCTCCTTCGTTCAAAATGTCCTGGGGCGGTTCGGTCTTGAAGAAACCGTTGCCTTCTTCGAAGAGGCCGGTATCCCTTTCGCCGAGGGGCGGGACGGGAAGCTTTTTCCCTCTTCCCTGCAGGCCCAGGCGGTTCAACGGATTCTGGAGTACGAACTGCAGAGACGGGGCGTGGAGGTGTTGCTGCATCGGCGGGTGGACGCCATCCGTCCCGGGAAGGGATGTTGGGGTGTGATAACCGCGAGTCAGGAAAATCACTCCTTCGACAGCGTCATTCTGGCGGCGGGAAGTTGCGCCTATCCGCAGTTAGGGGCTTCCCGCAGCGGCTACGAACTGGCCGCATCTCTGGGACACACCGTCTATGAACCCTTTCCCGCCATTGTACCCATCAACATACCCCTGAAAATTCTGCACCGGCTGGAGGGTATCAAGTGGGACTGCCGACTGACTGCCGCTGAAGGGAGCAAATCCCTCTGTAAGTCCGAGCGAGAACTGCTTTTTACCAAATACGGTTTGTCCGGACCGGTATCC
>CALCJG010000165.1 GCA_937967705.1 uncultured Spirochaetia bacterium | reverse complement strand
TTGTATCGCCAAGATCGAAGGAGGTCTTTACAAAACCCACCGCAAGGCCTGACCCCCGGGTCCCTGCAACCTCGACGTTTCCCTCAACATCCCTGAAGCCGTCACTTCCAAAGCTCGCCTCGTTTTCGCCCTGCAGTGTTTCCACCCCCAGACGCAGATAAAAGGGCAGAGGCGCCGTCCATGTCAGCCGCAATCCCTTTTCATTGAGCCCATGGTGCCCGAAAAAGGCACGGTTGACCAGCGGCATGTCGGCAAAGTCCCACAAATGCGCATGCTGCTCATTGAGACGCCCGAAAGCGCTCAGAAACTTCCCCCCCCGCACCTGAAAGCCCCCGGGAAGAGACTTGGTGGAAAAATAGCCCTCCTCCAGTTCAAAGCCCTCCTCCGAGAGATGGCAGGCGGCAAAAAGATCGAAATAGGGATCCACCGGGGCCGCCAGGACAAGCTCCGCATAATTCAAATTAAAACCGTTTTTCTGATTCATCCCAGCATGTTCATGACCATGCTCTTTCTCTTCCTCCTGCGAATGGACCAGCCCCGGCAGGACCGTTCTTTCGAAAGTCTCCCCCCGCAGGTTTCGGTAAACATATCCGAAATCCACTATCAGTGAAATGTCGGGTACGAATTTCGCCTGGGAGAAGGGGGAAGACTCATCCTTTATCTTATCAGGCTTATCCCCCGAAAGATCACCCTCCTCCACAATCTTTAAAGTCTCCGGAATTTTCTTTCCGAATAAATCCTGCCCCTCGCCATGGAGGGACCAGAACAACAGCATAAGCGCACAACAAAATCCACAGAATAATTTCATATTGCCTCCCCAATTTCATCAGGAAATGCGCCTAACAACCGCATCCGTTTACAGCCGGATCGAGAAGACCAGGCATTTCCCTGGAACGCTCGTGAAAAAGCTACTACAACGGATATTTTAGATATTAATGGGGAACCAGCCTCAACAGGGAGGGGCATGGGGGAAATAAGGGGTGATATCCCGGCTTAGATGAATCTTTTCGGGAAAGGCAACCGACTGCCTTACGACGAAAAAGGACGGGATCTCCGCTACTGCCAACCGGTCTCTGGAATGGACATGGAGGACGAAGGAGCAGACGGAACAGTCATCGTGGAAGGAACCATCCTCATGGAAGTGGAAGACGGAACCGATCAGGACTATTAAGAAGGCAATCACCAGAAGAATAATCTTCCAGTGATGCAGACTCGTCCGTTTAAATATCTGGCTTAAAAGGCTCATATCCTCCCGTATCCCACAACTGACCCGCTTGCTGTCCAAAAAAACTCCGTGATTTTAGGGATCAGAGAGTTTCAACAGCAGGAACAGTATATCGATCTGCATTCCCCTGTCAAAACAAACTCCATGGAAATCCATAAAAAAACCTCCTCGTTTCATCCGAGGAGGTTCTTGCTTTGCTTTATCTATTAAACCTTATGCCTCATGATGCTCGTGCTTGTGCAGATGAGGGAAGAGAGGCATGTATTTGGCAAACCACATATAGATCAGTGCCATGCAGGCCAAGGCCCCGGCCATAACGAACCATTCCTGGATGGTAGGATTGTAACCCATGAAAGGCCTCCAGGCAAAGTTGGGGATGGAGAAACCATTCAGCACCACAAAGAGTTTGTGGAAGAGAACGGCCAGAACTCCGCTTATCAGGCCTGCTACCATGAATTTTTCCTGTTCCCGGAATTTTGGGACCAGCAGCAGAACGATGGGTATTGCGCTGAAGATGAGCTCCAGAGAGAGCATCCAGAGCCCGTAATAGCCTCCCAGGAGATCGATAAAACTCCTGTCAGCCATGGGGACATAAACCGTGCTTAAAGTATAGACTACGAATATTCTGTAACTCAGATAGAAGATGAACATGAACCCGGAAACCTTGGCCAGGGCCTGAAAGGAACTCATGGGAACGATTTCCTTCTTCATGATCTTGCTTGCCACATAAGGCCACAGGGTCATGAAAGAGGTGCCCCCCGCCGTAGCCAGAACGATGGCCAGGAAGAAAAAGTGAGGGTGAAACCAGCCGGGCTTGCCATAGAGAACTCCCCACATACCACCGCCGAGAGACCCCTGATGGAAGAAGGAGAGAAATGTACCCACAGCCGCCATGATCCACATAAGCCTGTGGAGATAGTGTCCCAGATAATGGAAGAAGGGGATCTTATCAACAACCTTGTGCTTGAGAGGAATGGGTATCAGCTCTACACAGAGAACGCAAAAGTAAAGGGTCAAACACCAGACAACTTCTGTCAGCATGGATTTCGGCATCAGATGCAATCCCCAGTTGGGGTAGGTGTAGCCGAACCAGGCCCTCAGCGGCTGACCAATATCGAACACCAGAAGTATGAATGTAAACAGATAGCACATGAAACCGATCAGCACAGTTGAGTTGATGAGCGGCTCAAGGTCGTCCTTGCGGAAAATATACAGGAGGAAGCCCGAAAAAAAGGCCCCGCCTCCCAGGGCGACAAGTCCCAGGTCACCGATGATCCAGATGCCCATCGCGAAGACATTGTTCATGTCGGTATAACCCAATCCCCAAAAGAGGATCTGTATGGCGAATATGGCGAAAAGAGCCACCAGGCCCAAGAGGACGCATAGTGCTATCTTGGTTTTCCTGGTATAGCTATTCCATTCATTCTTGCAAAATTCAATAGCGCTTTTCACTGTTTATCTCCTCATTCATCCCTTAGGAGTTTTTAAAGCCGACTAATATGTCACGCAGCCACTTCTGACTTGATAGATAATAGACTTTAGGATTGGGATAATTCTTCTTTGCAATCCATTTTTCACGCACCTTTGGATCGGCCTTATCAATGGAATGAACAAGCCTCACCGCTCTTTCGTCATTGTTCAGCTTCTTGGCATAAACAGGAGATTCGGGATCATTGAGATCACCGAAGATGATCGCGTTCGTGGGACAGGCGCTGACACAAGCCGGATTATATTTAACTTTATTGAGATCCTTCTCGCCCTTGGCAAGCAACTTGTCACGCTCCCTTTTCCATATATGGCTGCAGAAGGTGCATTTTACCACTGCACCGCGGGAGGAGAGGGATACATCAGGATTCAAGGATTTCTTGAAATCGCCCTCGTATCGGGGATTCCACCAGTTGAAGGCCCTGGCCTCATAGGGACAGGCGGTCTGGCAGTAACGGCATCCGATGCAGCGCGACCAGACCTGGCTTACCACACCGTCATCTCCAACATCCGTGGCGACAACCGGACAGACCGAAACACAGGGCGGCTGGGAATTGTCGAAGTAGACGCTTTTGACTCCCTTTTTCTCCAGGTCCTCAACCATGTCCTTGGTATAAACCACCTCGGGCTTGTAGAGCATGTTATCCTGTTCATCATAGGTGATGCCGGGAAAGAAAACCTTCTCCCCTCCCAGCACCCGCTTCTTAACGGTTTCCAGCGGAATAGGCTGATGAGCGCCGAGGTTGTTCCCTTCGCACTGTTGACACATTTTTGGCACGAAGGCCACCTGGACCTCACCGTACTTTTTCTTGGCATCCTTATCGTTGGTAACCTTCATAAGGTCGAGGAAGGTTACTCTTTTGGGTAAATCAGAATCATCTTTAAATATGGGCATGTTGTTTTCCTGCATGCAGGCCACCTGACAGGCCCCGCATCCAGTGCATTTGTCCAAATCAATTGCCATTCCCCATTTTTTATTCATAATCTTCCACCACCTTTAACTAATTTTTATCCTGGTATACCACCAGTCGGCTACACCGGATTCAGGATCAATGGAATCCGACATGATCTCCTTGGGATTGACTCCCTTGTCGTCCGCATAAACGGTATACCCTTCATGCCCAAATCCCAGGGGAACTGCCACAACATCCGGGGCCACAGTCTTGGTCAGATGAACCCTCACTTTGCCTATCTCGCCCCTCTTCGATATCAGGTAGATATTGGAACCCTCACAGACTCCATTCTTTGCGGCTGTCTCGGGATTCATGTGTACGTAAAGCCGACCCATGGAAAAGGTGTTGCCGTCAATACTCTTGAGAACATAGGGAAGGGCCATGCCACGTCCATCCCCCACGACAGGAATCTCAAAGGGGATAAGCGAGAGATTGAACTCTGAGCCCCCTTCACTCATCTTCTTCTTCAAGTCTTCAAAATGTTTTTTCAGTATATCGGTAGAGAAGCTGAAACTCGCCGCGGACCTCAATTCCGTCTTTCCGGAGAGTTTGACCACATCCTTATAACTCGCCCAAGTGAACACCTTGCTGACATCCTCCACATTCTTCGCAATTTCCAGAACGATGTCGCCGGTGTGTTTAGCCTTGAAACGGGCCCCCACAGCCTTGCTGGCCTCATTGGCCGGAATCTCAAGAACCGTGAGCGTAGGAAGGATATAGTCGGCATACATGGCCGTATCGTTGATTAACGGCATGAAGGAAACGACCATGGGGATGTCTTTCATCTTATCCGCCAGCTTTTTCCCGTAAACACTCCTGTGAACGGGATTTCCCTCATTTATGAAAAGGAGCTCGATATTCTCCATTTTTGCTATAAATTCATCAAGACCCCTGGCCTTCTTGGTATTCTTAATTCCCGCCTCTGCTATCGCATCCAGCTTCGGCTCTCCCAACGGATTGGAAGCCATCTTGACATAGACCCCACCGGCCTTGCCGAGATTGTCCACAAGCTTGTTGAGACACTGAACGGCGACTATTTCCGCAACCGATGAGGAGACGCCCTTACCGCCCCTTCCGGCAACCGCTACGGGTTTACGGGAGGAAACGAATTCCTTGGCGGTCTGTTCAATCACTTCCACAGGTACTCCGGTGGCCGCAGAAACCTTCTGAGGGGTAAATTCATTAAGCCCGGACCATCTACTCAGGTCAGCCACATTGGAACTCTTTCCGTGCTTTGTGATCAACTGATAGGCTATCCCCATGGCCAGGATGGATTCCGTGCCCGCCTTGGCAAGGGGTATCCACTTGTCCGCCATGGATGCCGTCCGGGTACAGATCGTATCTATCTGAACGAATTTGGCTTTGTTCTTTTTCCATTTCAGGTAGGAGTTGTACATCTTGTTGGGCTCGCCCCATCCCTCCATGAGACGGGCGCCGAAGCTGAGGATGTAATCGGCATTCTCGACATCGTATTCCAAAGAGCCCTCGACTTTCTGAGTCAGCTGGACGGCGCTTTTCGAAAGATCGCAGAAGCAGGTATCATGATAGATGTGACCGCTTCCCGAGGCTTTAACCAGTCTGCCTAAAAGCTGGTTCACTGCGGTATTATGCGTTCCGTTGATGGCGGCGATAGACTGAGGCTTCTTATCTTTCCTGATCTTATTGATTTTACCGGCTATATCCTTAACGGCTTCTTCCCAAGATATGGGCATAAACTTGCCGGACCCCTTTTTCCCCACCCTTTTCAAGGGAGTCTGAATTCTCTCCGGATGATAGAGTTCCTGAAGCAGGGTCTGTCCGACAGGACAGGCGCCGTTGGATGTTTCAACCTTCACGGCCCTCTCGCCGATCATCCTGATGGAGAGATTGCATCCGTTGGGACATGCCTGACATATATTCTGAATGGATGTCTCCGCACCTCTGGCGGGGACATACTGATCCTGAGTCCATTCCACAAGCCACTGCAGACCGTCGAAGGGAGCCCCCGAGAAAACGGTACCAACGACGCTCCCGCCGACCACTCCGCCTGCCAGCTTTAAGAAATCTTTTCTCTCAATCTTTTTCATGGATTAAATTACCCCTTTATACAAATTTTCACGATAATTTCACTTTTTACCATACGGATCTAGTCATGACAGACCATGCATTTGTTGCTGATCTTCAAAGAATCATGACAATCCATACACTGACCCATGAGCATTTTCCCTTTTATTTTTGCAGTTGTCATCGACACACCCTTGTTCCCATGGCAGGAAGCACACTGGGCGGTCTTCTTGTTTTTCATCACAGCGATGTGACTGAAATACACCAGATCCGGCTGCTGGGCAAAAGAGGTCCAGGGAGTATCGGTATCCTTGTAGTTTTTAAAAAATATCTTCTCCGCGGCGGTTTTCCCCTCGTGACATTGTTTACATACAGCCACTGTCGGTATCCCCTTGAATCTCCCGTTCTCATAATACCCATGGCAGAATTCACAATTACTGATATTGTATTTTGTCATGTGAGTCTTGTGATTAAAGGGCAATGGTTTTTCGGCCTGTACATTCATGGCATAATCGCAAGCTTTGATGAAGAGAATGTAAGAAAGGTATGTGCTGATGATAAATGGCAAGAAGAAGAATAGTAATGTCCGTTTCACAAACTTTCTCCTTTATAATAATAGTTTTGTGAGATATTCATTCAAGCTCCAGAATATCGGTAATGGAAGAGATCATATGAACAAAAGGCAAAATACGAGCTAAAAAGACTTATTCGATATTCTTAACACCATGTTTAATGTCAACCAAAAATATTAAAATTTTCCCCAATTATTGGCCCGGCCATCGGGAGAGATTATCCTCGATCCCCACTCTCTCCGAGGGATGGGAAGAATCTACTGAATTAAGAAATTATCAGGGATGACAAATTGTTTTTGCCAATTATCTGGAGATGGACCATAATGTTCCTCTTGTCCTCACAGCAGGGGAATATAAAGCGATGGAGTGATAATGTTGATGTCGGCCCGCCTCGTTCAACTGGCGATTCTCACAATCCTTATGTCAGGTATGTTCTTGCTGTCCATCCAGGGCGGGGAAAAAAAACGCCTGTATATAGCAGAAATCACATCAGGGGAGGCGGGTCTGTACTCCAAGGCCGAAGCCGCTCGGGACTTCATCACCCTCTCCATCCTGGAAAATCACGGATCGGTCTACCGGCTCATCACGGAGAAGGAAAAGCGTCTCCTATTCTCCCAGGAAACAGCCATGCCGGAAAAACCCTGTACTGACGAGATTTGCCTCTCAAAGCTGGCTGCAGCACTGAAGACCGAGGAGCTGATTGCAGGGAAGGTGGTCCGGGAAAAAAATCACTTCCGCCTGATCCTGACCAACTATACCGGTAAAGGCATGGGAAAGAACCTTGCTGTCAAGTCAGAAGTAAGCCTGGCCTTCTTTGAAAATCAGACGGAATGGGCCTGCAGGGAAGCCGGTAAAAAGATGATACAACCGGATTACGAAATAGATTCCGAAAAGGCCGTTACCGATTATGTCTCTACCTATACAATAGGAGACAAGATCCGCGAGGATAAAAAAGGGCTGGACCAGTCCCTCCTCCTGATGAAATCAGCCGACAAGGATACACAGAGCCTGCTGGACGCACTCAAAGAAGCGCTCCAGGACAGCGATATCCGCTTTCTGGCAGAAGACTATCAGGGCGCTTTTGAGGGCTACAATAAAATCCTCGAACAGCTGTTAAAAGCTGATGAGAATCAGAAACATCACCTGAAACCCTTTACCGAAGGCATACAGAAGAGGATTGCCGACACCCAGAGTCTGGTTTTCAAATCAGCCCTGAAGGACATACTTCAATGGCTTTCAGCCCATGCCGACACGAACGAAGAGGTTTGCAACAAAGTCAACAGCCGCTACCGGGAGCTGCTATCCGAGTATTATGTTATCACGGAGGAAGAACGCCGGTTCTACTCCCGGATCAGCCCCTCCTTCGCCCGATTGGAAACCGAGATATACCTCTCCTGGACCGCCTTTTACGAGATCGTGGGGGATTACGAATACAACCGATACCGCTTCAAGGACTCCCTGAACGCCTACGACAAGGGCATCAGCATCATTCTCGTTGCGGGAATTTTCAATGAAGACCTTGTCAAACAACAGAAAAGACTGGAGAGGAAGAAGAACCGCTCCTCCCGGGTAGCCTCTTCCTGGCTGGAATCCAAGATGCTGGCCTACTGCAGCCGGGGTCAGCATCATCTGCTGAAGAATGAGAACAAGCTCTCCGACGAGGCCTTTGAACGGGCCGGCTACATGCTGGGCTACTACCAGGACTTTGCCAAGCCGGAGATGAAAGAGCTGTACAATAAGCGCTGCACCGAAGCGGGCTATGACAACAGCGGGATCGAGGGAAACATACGCTTTTACAGGGATAACCAGGATAATTATTTCGGCACCATGGTCGCGGTTCTCGCAGCACCCCCGCTGCTGGCCTACGGCACCGCTTATTTTTTCAATCAGAGGGTAAAGAAATCCAATTCGGACTATTCCAAACTCAAGAGCCAGTACGAAAGAGCGGACGACATCAATGAAGGCACTGAAATCTATGACAGCATGGAGGGCAAAAAGGAGGACGCACGGAAATATGCCCTCTACCGCAACGTCTCGCTGGGTGTGGGGCTGGCGCTGACAGCCCTTCATATTTATTACGTCCTCAAGTATATGCGCTACAATTATGTTAAGTATAAATTCGAGGAGATGAACAGCGAGGTCTCCCTGTATATTTCATCAAGCTACATGGATCAGCCCTCCCCCTATTCCCGCAAGGATCCCTGGAACACTGCCCCCACGCATTACCTGGGGTTAACCTGCCGTTTCTAATTGACACAAATCCCCTTTTGTGCTATATTAAGATGAATCGGATTCTGTCTCTTCAAATCAATTCGGGGGAAGACCCTTTGAGGAACATCCATTACCTGATACTCCTGTTCGCTTCCGGGCTCTTGGCGCTGTTCTCCTGCGCCGCCCCCATAGAAGAGAGTCTGCTCCACGATCCCTCAGACCGCAAATGGCAGAACTACTGGACCATCATGATCTATGCCGACGGCGACAACAATCTGGAACGATACCTCATCGACGACATCAACGAAATGAAGCGGGGTTATATCGATTATCAGGGCTACAAGGTGATAGTCCTAGCTGATCGGGTTTATGGAGAATCCCGGGATTCCTCCGCCTTCGGAGAGGACTTTACCGATACACGGCTCTACAAGATCAACAGCGGCCGCGTGACCCGCTTGAACGGCGGAGCGGAATTTCCCGAGATAAGCACCTCCTCCAATTACGAGGCCAACATGGGGGATGCCAGCACGCTGAAAAAATTCATCCGATTCTGCAAGGTCAATTACCCGGCCCAGAAATATGCTCTCATCCTCTGGAATCACGGAGGGGGCACCCGGGGCGAAGAATCCTCGCCTCCGGAGATGACCAACAAAGCAGTGTGCTGGGATGATACCAACGGGAAGGACGCATTATATATCGGTGAAATATCCTCCGTATTAACCTCGGCTGAATCCGTAGACCTCCTGGGTTTTGACGCCTGCCTTATGGGATCCGTCGAGGTTGCCTATCAGTTTCGGCCGGGAAACGGGGGCTTCAACGCCCAGGTGATGGTGGCCTCCCCCTCCAATGTCTGGGCCTACGGATGGAAGTACGACAACATATTCCAAAGACTGAGATCCGGGGGGGGAGAAAGCGGGGAATCCGACACCATCGTAGGTGCCAAGCTCGGGTTTTCCAGCGAGAAATACTATGACCCTCTCACCATGTCAGCAGTGGATCTGGCCGGAGTCATCATTGAGGAACAGTTCGATTCAGTGGGGACTCTTTCCAGTCAGTCACTCAGCTGCTATAATCTCAACAAGGTATCCGATGTGAAATACGCCGTGGATGAACTGGCAAAAACCATTACCACTGAAACGAAATGGAACACTCTTGAGGAATTACGCGGCATCAAGGGAGTAACAGACAATAATGTTATGCATTTTTTCAACATAGAAGACACAGCGGAATGGCTGGAGTACCCCTTCTTCGATCTCTATGATCTCGGGAAAGCTGTAGCAGGCTCTTCTTTAGACACAGTCAAGGGGAATGCCATCAAGACTGCAGTTGAAAATTTTATCATCTACTCCTTTGGAGGAACCCAGTTTATCAGCTTCAACGGAAATTCCTTCGAGAGAGGGAAAAACGGCGTGCATATCTTTTTTCCCGATGGCGACGACCTCACATACAGCGGGAAACGCCAATGGGCCAGCCAGTGGTGGTACAATCCCATCGATACGGGGCAGGAGCTGACCCCCTACGGACAGTGTCTCTACGGGAAACTGCAGTTCTGCGGAAGCGGTACACAAGCTAACGGTATTGTAGAAAACTGGTTCGAGATGCTGGACAAATACTGTGATGATCATGTCAGCTCGGGATATGGCGCCGTAGGATACAATGGGTATCAATACTAAATCCCTTCGTGCGGGACTGTACCTTCTCGCCGTTTTCATGCTATCCCTCTGCCTTGCCTGCGGAGGCAAGGCAGAAAAGGAATCCCTCCCTCCTTCGACCTGCGGTCCTGACAACGCCGCCAGGGAAACCGCCTGGACCATCATGGTCTACATGGATGCCGACAACAGCCTGGAGACCGCCGCCATGGAGGACATCAACGAGATGAAGCGGGGGATGACCGACGGACTCGGCGTCAACCTGCTCGTTCTGATCGACCGGACACCCCTCTATACCGCCGACAGCTCAGAACTGGGCGAGGACTTCAGCGGCACCCGGCTCTACCGGATTAACCACGGCACGGCAACCTGGATCTGCGCGGATTCCGCCTTTCCCGAGGCGGCGGGCCCCTACGAAGGGGAGGTCAACATGGGGGATGCCGCCACGCTGAAAAAATTCGTCCGGTATTCCAAGACTCAATACCCCGCGGGCAAATACGCCCTCATACTCTGGAATCACGGCAACGGGGTTCGGGACCCGGTAATCTACCAGGAAGAGGATATCGTTACCCGCAGCATCTGCGAGGACATTTCGAGCGGCAGCGATGTCATCTATACCGGCGAAATCACCGACATCCTGACCTCTTCGGAATCCGTCGACTTCATCGGTTTCGATGCCTGCATGATGGGCTCCCTGGAGGTGGCCTACCAACTGCGCCCGGGAAACGGCAGTTTCAACGCCCAGGTGATGGTGGCCTCTCCTGCCAACGAGGGAAGCTACGGTTGGCCCTACCATACCATACTGCAGCGGTTTAAGACGGGGGGGGGCAGCAACGGCGAGACCGAGACGATCACGGGGGGCACGGAACCCTACTACGATCCCCAGAGCATGAGCGCCGCCGAACTGGGACGCATCGTCGTGGAGGAGTACCGGGACGCCACCTGCGCCTACGGGGATCAGACGATGAGCTGCTACGACCTCACACAGGCTGCAACCGTCAAGAGCGCGGTGGACGCCCTGGCGGTGGAACTGGTATCGGAAAAGGCCGATTTCGAAACCTATATCCGGGGTTCCGGTTCCTCACCCATCGCTCTCCATTACTTCAATGCGTCAAAAACCGACGAATGGATATCCCTTCCCTACTTCGATATCTATGATGTGGCCCGGCGCATAAACGCCGACACCAGCCATTTCGGATCTACAGCCAGAACGAAAGCCCAGGGCGTCCAGGATGCCGTGGAAGGGATGATTTTCTACTCCTACGCCGGTTCATCCTATTCAGGATTTATTATGGGAAAGAACGGGCTCTCTATTTTCTGCACCGACGGCGACGCACTTTACCAGGACAAGGACGGAGACATCAATCCTCACTGGGCCTATCAGTGGTGGTACAACCCCCTGGACACAAAGTCCGTACTGGGGAGCAGTTACCTCTACGGGAAACTGACATTCTGCACCGGGGGAACAACCCCGAGCTCCGTGGAAAACTGGTTTGAGCTGCTGGACAGCTGGTTCGATTACGCCAACGGTTTGTCAGGGGGCTACAACCGGTATCAGTGGTAGCACCCTTCAACCGGCTGACATCACCACAATACCTTCATCGGATTGATCAGCTTGCCATTACGCCACAGCGTAAAGTGGAGATGAGGCCCCGTGGAGTTGCCTGTTGAGCCTGCGCGGCCGATGATCCTTCCGGCCTCAACCCTCTGTCCCTTGCTGACGCTGATACGGGAGAGATGCCCGTAGAGGGTGCGGAAACCGTTGGGATGGGAGATGATCACCGCCTTGCCGTATCCCCCCATCCACCCGGCGGCCGTGACACGCCCCCCGCAGGCGGCTCCCACAGGAGTCCCGTGGGGAGTGGCAATATCCAGCCCGTTATGGAAGTGATGATAGCGGAATATGGGATGGCGCCGCCCGCCGAAGAAGGAGCTGAAACGGCCGCCCAGGGGCGAGCGGAACATCTCCCTGACCCGGAACTGGGCCGCCAACTGGTCCGTCATATTGATGGCAGTGGGTTTGGCCCCTTTAATAAAGACAGCAATGGGTTTGCGGTCCCCCAGGAAGCGGTAATAATACCGGTACAAGGCGGGAAGCCTCTCCACGAGTATATCGCTTTTCTTCGCGCCATAAACCGCTGCCAGTTCTTCCATCTCGGTAAAATCATTGACGAAGTGGAGAACACCGCGCACCGAAGGAACCACGATACGCTGTCTGAAGCTGGCCATGAGATTTTCCCAGAAGGGATTGGCGCCGATGAGGGTATCGATCCCCACGCCGTGATCCCTGGCGATCCTCCAGAAATTGTCCCCCATTTTAATCTCCACGATATCGAGATGAAGGTCTTCGAAACGAACCTCTTTCTGTATGTGCTCGATATAATCCTCTTCCTCATCAAAAAAAGACTGAGCGTCTGCGATACCCCCCTTCCCGGAATCCGCGGGAACCAGGAAACCAATCAGTGATATGATAAAAATCAGCACCGCAACGGACAGAAGGATGAACTTTCTCGGCATTCTCCGCCCCCTTGACATTATAGATTGTACACATCCCGACAGACCAACTCCGGACCTGAAGGCAAACCCCCATCGGCAGCAACACCCAATCCCGCAGCCAGACCATATACGGTAACTCATCGAACACGGGGAGGAAAGCCGGCTGAAGCTTGGACATACTACAGAATGGATTTTATGGCATTTTTATGTCTCATTAACAGCAAGTCAAGGAATAATTTTTGTTCATATTAAATAATTGTATATTTTTTCTAATAATAATCCCTCAAAGGGTATTTTCATCGGCATAATCCTTTCCTGAAAGCCCTTCTTACCCCTAATGTTTCCAGTTTCCTTATTCGATAATCTAAGAAAGCATCTCCTTTCAGAACAATGCGTCCATAGTAGTGACAGGGGATCATTGTAGACCATAGGCGATGGCCGGGATCAGAGCGACGCCAGGAACCCTGATCCTTCCCGAAATATTACCCGCTCTGGAGCGTACCCATTATGAAAAGAATGAAGCCCTTTTTACTGATTCTCGCCCTTCCTCTCATATTGACATTTCAGGGGACCGGCCCCGTTCTGGGAAAATCCCGCCATCAGAAACTCGTGGAGAAACAGCATCGGGAAGACCTGAAACGGAAAGAGGCGATTCTGAAAAAGATGAAGACCTTCATCCGTGAGGTAAACCAGGCCGTCGAAAAGGAGAGCGGGATACGCATCAAGGAACCAATGGAAGTGGGCGCCATAACGGATATCACCGATACCGATCATGTCCACACCCCTGAAGACATCCCCCCCCGGGTATTTGCCTATATCAATCAGGACATGGTGCCCCTGAGAATAGAAGACAACACCGGCAGTAAGATACTGGGCAGGTTCAAGCTGGGAGCCAAAGTGGAAGTGATCGTCCGTTCCGACGGTTCAGCCGGTGCTAATACATGGTACCTGGTACGCACATCCACGGGGATAGAGGGCTGGCTGGAGGGCAAATATCTCCAGAAAGAAAAGGTAAGCCCCGGGAAACCCAGGAAGAAGGAGCCGGAGCCCGTTAAACCCGACAAGGGAAAAACCCAGGAATTTATGGTTCCCCTTATCGGGAAAAAAACCAGCAATTTCGGCTATCGCATCGACCCGATAACCCGAAAAAGAAAATCCTTTCATAAGGGAATCGACATAGCCGCCCCGACGGGAACCCCCGTCAAGGCCTGCGCCGAAGGGACCGTGCGCAAAGCCGACTACAATCGATCCGGTTACGGGAATCTTATCGTCCTCGAGCATGCCAGCAATTTTGCGTCCTATTACGGTCACCTCTCCAAGATGCTGGTCCGTCCGGGAGCCAAGGTCCGGCAGGGTGATGTCATAGGAAAGGTGGGCTCCACCGGCCGTTCCACCGGACCGCATCTCCACTTCGAGATACGCCGGGGCGACACCGCCCTCAACCCCGATGCCTATCTCCGCTGACCGGTTTCAGATATAGTTTTTCAGGATCTCCAGGATCGCCTCGTCGACGGAGGAAAAGCGGCTTAGGATCTGTCGGCGGGCATCCCCCACTGATGTCCCGCCGTCATAGTCCGCCAGGAATCGGTAAACCCCCAGACGGCGTCCGATGATGAAGTTCTCCCTATCCTCCTGTTCCATCCCGAGGAAGGCATCGATGATTCCCAGCATGCGGTCCCGGTCCCGGGGCAGTTCTCCCTCCACGTCCTCCAGAAGGTTCATCATGTGGTCGCTCATCACCCGGCTCTCTATCCCCTGGAGGTTTTCCAGAAACAGCCGTATCTCCCTTATCTTTTCCTCTTCGGTCAGCGGGGTCCATTCGCCCCGCTCCATCATCTCCGCCAGACCGGTACCGGGAACGGGCACCGTGCTCCTAAGGCGTATATAGGCCGGGTTGATGCCGCTGAGAAGCCGGGCCGATTCCTCGGCGTTCTCCTTCCAGAGCTCCCGCCCCCCTAATCCCGGCATGTAGTACTCGGAGACGTCGAAACCCGCCTCGACGGAACGACGGCCGGAGAGCAGTATTTCCTCGGCGGTAACCCCTTTGCGGACGAGTTCCAGGACCCTGTCGGAACCGCTCTCCATACCCATGTGCAGCCGGGTCAATCCCGCCTCCCTCAAATCCCTCAATTCGGCCGGGCTTTTCCGGCTGACCGTTTTTGCGCGGGCATAGGTGGTGATTCGCTCCAGGGACGGGAATTTCTCCCTAAAATAGCGGAGTATATCTAACAGATCCGCCGTCTTCAGCACCAGGGAATTGGCATCCTGCAGGAAAGCGGTCCTAAGCCCGTGATAGACCCAGAAGGCCGCCTGCCGATAATACTCCTCAGGGGTATCGTCAAGCCCCCTGGCCCTGCGTATCATCTCTTCGTCGAACCGTGCGGACCCGCTCCCGAGGGCCTCTTCGATGCGCCGGCAGAGGGCATCCAGGGAATCCACATCCCCCTTTACCTCCTCCAGAGAGCGGCGGGAAAACACCGTACCCCGATAGCTGTGGCAGAAGGTGCATTTGTTCCAGGTACAGTTGCGGGTTACCCGCAGAAGAATGCTGTATGCCTCGCTGGGAGGTCTTATGGGGCCAGTCTCGAAGGTATAGCTCATTAATACATTTCTCCTTTTTCCAGATGATCCCGGGATGAACAGCAGGACCCGTGCCTTCATTATAGCATGTTTATTATCCCTGTCAGCCCATCTCCTATCTTGTCTCCCGGAAATTTCACGTCAATCATCTTGCCGGCCGGCATCAACGGCAGGAATTTCCGTTTTCCCGGAAAAACCGTCATTTTTGATTTGACACATCCGGCTCAATCCCGACACAAGTAGATTCCCTGCGGAGGAACACCGCCGAACACCTGTCTCAGACCGTGCTCGCCCGTCGTTAAAACCGGGGGGGGGCGGATACAGCCGCAACATCCAAATCACGAAGGGAGCCACACCAATGAGCGAAGAATTATCCGATCTGATCAAACAACGCCTTGAAAAAATCGACCAGCTGAAAAGCAGAAACATAAACCCCTACCCGATACGCTACAAACGGGAACACTCCATAGCCAGCGCAAGGGACCTCTTCGATGAGAACAACCCTGTACAGGTCAACATCGCCGGCAGAATCCGCTCCAAGCGGGTTATGGGCAAGGCCTCCTTTGCCCACGTGGAGGACATGACAGGATCCGTACAGTTCTACATCAAGGCCGACTCGGTGGGGGCCGATCTGTATGATCTCTTCAAAATGACGGATCTGGGCGATATCGTGGGAATCCGGGGAAATCTCTTCAAGACGAAACACGGGGAAATAACCGTGCAGGTGGAAAACTTCACCCTGCT
>CALCJG010000164.1 GCA_937967705.1 uncultured Spirochaetia bacterium | reverse complement strand
CGTGGATCGATTCGTCGGGGAACTTGTGGCTTTTTGGCGGATCGGAGGATGCAGAGTATGGTAACGATCTCTGGATGTATACTCCGTCCAGGGGTGAATGGACCAGGGGGTCGGGAAGTAGCTCAGCAAACCAGACGGGAGTGTATGGCACGAAGGGAGTCGGCAGCATCGGTAATTATCCTGGCGCGAGGCTCGCTAGTAATGCTTGGATCGATTCGTCGGGGAACCTGTGGCTTTTCGGCGGGTATGGTTATGGTGAGAGCGGAGGTTCGGGCTACATGAATGATTTGTGGAAGTATGAGCCGACAAATGGGAAATGGACCTGGGTTGGTGGAAGCAAAGCAACGAATCAATGCGGAGTATACGGCACACAGGGGACGGGAAGCACTGATAATTATCCAGGCGCGAGACGTAGACCGGTTTCCTGGATTGATTCGTCGGGGAACCTGTGGCTTTTTGGCGGGTTAGGCTATGGAGAGAGTGGAAGCGCAAGCTACCTGAATGATCTATGGGAGTATGAACCGTCCAACGGGAAGTGGACCTGGGTTACGGGGAGCAAGACAACAAATCAATGCGGAGTATACGGCACTCAAGGAGCGGGAAGTACAAGCAACTGTCCTGGAGCGAGGTACCGACTTGTCGTATGGATCGATTCGTCGGGGAGTCTGTGGCTTTTTGGCGGGTTTGGTTATGGAGAGAGTGGAAGCACAAGCTGCCTTAACGATCTGTGGCGGTACGAACCCTCAAATGGGAAATGGACTTGGGTTGGGGGGAGTAAAACGGGAAATCAGACCGGCGTGTACGGTACTCAGGGAACAGCGGGCACCGGTAATTATCCCGGTGGAAGGTATGGGGGTCTAGTCTGGAGAGATTCGTCCGCAAACCTGTGGTTCTTTGGTGGTGGTGGATACGGATCTTCGGGAAGTGAAGGTGTTCTGAACGATCTATGGAAGTATAAGCCGTCCACCGGGGAGTGGACGTGGGTGTCGGGAAGCAGTACGGTCAATCAAGCCGGTGTGTATGGGACAAAGGGCACTGGAAGTTTGAGCAATTTCCCAGGGGGGAGGCGAAACGGCGCCGCTTGGTTCGATTCTTCCGGGAGCCTGTGGCTTCTGGGCGGATATGGATACTCGAAAGATGCTGCCAACAGCTTTCTGAACGATCTGTGGAAGTACACGCTGTAGCACCGTTATATGTTGATATCGTGAAACTGAAAGAAGGGCCGCGGCAACGCAGCCCTTCTTTTTAGTTGTATGGGATATCCGTTGTTCGATGGCGGTTTCCAGTATGGCTTCCTCACCGTGCATGTTCCATATGGTCGATGCTTTCATGCTGATCAGACGCAGTTCGGATGGATACAGCAAGGGAATGTCTGCTTACGCCAGACAATTGTCAATCAGGGTAAACCTCAAGGCCCCCTAGAACAGGTTTTCCCCCGCAAGGGGCCTTTTTGCAGGGATGCGCTTTTCATGAAAGGCTTTCTGTCGCGGAATTTTTTGCCGGGAAGGCGGAGTGACTTCTCCTGAGATGTCTACAAACTAAACGAATAGACCGCTGAAAGGGTAACACCATAGAACCTGCTCTTATTGGTGTATCCGTCCTCATACTTGGTTTTCACTTTCTGATATCTCCCTCCGAGAATTATTGTCGTGGAAGCCGGGGCTATGTAATACAACAGGGAAGCCCCGGAGTTGTAGCCTTTATCCTTGATGTCCAGGCTGCTCGAATTTCCCTGGGAATCGGAATAATCCTCGCTGCCCCGGAGATACAGTCCTCCCAAACTCCCTGAGATGAACAGGTTCTGGGAGAGGGGGAGGGTAACCGACAGACCCGCTCCCGGCCCTAATGCGCTGTGTTTGAATTTAGCGGTATAGGATGCCCCCGTCGGGATCGATGAGGTGAGGTCGTATTTGAAAGCGGAATACTTGAGGCCCAGAAAGAGTTTGAAATATCGGTTCAGTTTCATGTTGATGACCGTGTCGCCGTCATACCGGTCAATGCTGTATTCGTTGGAAATGACATATCCTCCATGAAGCACTGCATCGCTGTAGTCTTTCCCGCTGGCATCGAAATTTCCATAAAGAAATAAAAAGGAAAGGCTGAAGGTTTCGTTGAAATCCACCGACAGCACGGGCCCGTATGCGAGGCCGGGATCCGTATCGATTTTTTCATAAGTGTCTTCGGGGAAATCCCACCAGGCATACCAGGTGTAAACGCCGGCGTTCATCGTAAGGGCGGAAGCGCTTGAGGGATTGAGAACTGTCAGGGCAATAAAAGCCGCTGCAAATAGTGGTAGAATGTTTTTCATGACGCCTGCCTTTTTTATTGATCTGGAATGCGGGGGATGGGGTGATTCAATCTCGCCGCATAAAGGGAAGCATCCGTCCTCTGAAGGGGGATTGCTTCAATAGTGTCAAAGTCTATAAACATCGTATCCTGCTGACAAATCTTTTTTATATCCATAAAAATTACGGGCGTACATATTCCACGATATTGCAGGACATCGTACATATTATACCATGCTGTTGTTTTTTATGGAAATCTCGCCGTTATTAAAAGAAAAAAGATTGCCGGAAGCGGGAAAAATGATACCTGATATCTCTTTGCCGCATCCATTTGAAGTCTCCCCGGTGACGGAGCCTTGCATCCGGGAGGCGATTTCCCGAAAGGAGACCTCTTTCATAATGGAGTTCATTTTTAAAAAGGATAAGGGTCTGATGATGCCGCGCCCGGTTAAGACAATCATGTCACTCTTCCTGGGGATGTGTCTCACCGCATTCGCTGTTGCCGGCTGCTCGCTGTTTCATTCCACGCTGCCGGCGGTCTGTCGGGATCACTGCTTTACCGACGGCAGATCATCGGTCACCTGGATAGGTCACGCAACGTTTCTGGTGCGTACCGCCGGGGTCAACATACTCACCGACCCGATGTACGAGAGGTACATCCGCTACGGCATCCCGGTGGCCAAGCGTTTCCGCGAGCCCGCCTTGCCCTTTGCGGATCTTCCGCGCATCGACGCTGTCGTCATCTCGCACGAACATCCCGATCACATGAATGGACGGACCCTTTCCCTGCTGCCGAAATCGACGCCGGTCATCGTCCCGAAGGGCACCGGGACACCGCTCAGGGTGATGGGGTTTGCCGACGTACGCGAGCTTGCCTGGTGGGAGGAGACGAGGATCGGCCCGGTTGCCGTTGCCGCGGCGCCGGTAAAACACGGCTCGCTGCAGTGCGCCGGTTTCGTCATCCGGGGAAAGAAGGTGATCTTCTTCGCGGGCGACACGGTCGTTGTGGAAGGGTTTTCGGAGATCGGGAAAAGGTTCCCCGTGGATCTGGCGCTCCTCCCGATCGGTGATTACAGGATGCGCGTGAACCTCTTCGGGCTGAACCGCTGGCTGAAACGCTCTCAGCACATGGGTCCCGCCGATGTGCCGGCCGCAATCGAAAGGCTCCGCTGCCGAAAAATGATTCCCATGCACTGGGGAACGTTCAGCACCCAGGGCATCCTCTCGATCGGCGCCGATAAGCCTGCGGAGGAACTCAGGGCCGTCGCCAGGGAGCGGGGACTGGAGAGGAGAATCGTCATCCTCGATTTCGGGGAACAGTATTACCTGGAGCGATGAGCGGGGAGTGCGCCGACATAACACTGTCCATTGCGGCGGCGGTCGAAGGATTTTCGACTAATATACCTCTGCAAAGGAGTTTAAGGGAGGAGCCGGCCCACCGTACGGGCTCAGTCGGCAATCACCAGCAAGGGGGAGAGGGACTACCCCTTTCTCGGGGCGGAATAATGCTTGCTTCGCCCGGGGCGGGGGTGTATTATGGGAAAAAATTCCAGGGGTTTGGCGCATGTATCGAGCACCTCATATCTATCTCCTCATCCTGAACGTCCTTTTCGCTCTTGTTTCCCTGCTGGTTTTTTTAAGCGGCGGGAACCGGAGGCTGATCAGGAAAAAGCTCGCCATAGGCACCCTCATCCTCAGCCTGGCCGTGCCGGCCCTTTCGCCGGTCTCCTGCCGCCAGGGCCTGAGGGCGGAAAAGACGGATGTCTGGAAGAGCGGCTGGGCGGATGAGGATACCTATCTCCAGACCGCCGAGGCGGCGCCCAAGCCCGGCCTGACCAACGAGGTGCAGAAGAAGGAGAGCGCCAAAAGGGCGGCGGTTCTCACGGCCCAGCATACCATCCTGGAATATTTCAAGAGGGCCTCCATACCCGACGGCTGCTGTTACGCCATCATGGGCTCGGAACCCGATTACGTCCGGGAAAAGCTGCTGGGGGGCGTTGTAAAAGGGGGTGATGTCGTCCGCCTGGAATACGGCACGGAATTGTCCTGCAAGATCCTCTATCGCGTGAAGAGCAAGGGACTGAAGAAACTGGTTCTGGGGGGCCGGTAAACCGGCGGTACCGGGTGTCATGCAGCCCGTAAAATTCCCCCCTCCGGGATATCCCCCGCCTGCCGAACAGGGGGGAACCCCATGATTTTTCTCCCCTACGCCGTCTTCGAGGTGACGGCCGAGTGCCCCCTGGCCTGCCGTTTCTGCTACAATTTCCACAAAGCCCCCGGGGCCGCTGCGCCGCCGCCTTCCGGTTACGCCTCCTCCCTCCGGGTGCTCAGGGAGCTCTATTCCAGGGCGGAGGTGGGCACCCTCGTCATGTCCGGCGGGGAACCCTTTCTGGCGGAGCGCTTTGCCGAGCTGGTCCTCTTCTGCCGGATGAAGGGGTCGCGGGTCAAGATACTCTCCGGAGGATGCTCGGCGGGGCGGGAGGAGTACCGCCAGCTCATGGAGATGGGGGAGGTCTTCTTCCAGTTCCCGGTGCATTCCGCGGACCCCGGGGTTCACGATGCCCTGACCGGCGTTACGGGCTCCTGGGAACGGTCCCTCCGTTCCATCCGGGAGGTGCAGGATATGGGGGGCGATCCCTTTGCCGTCACGGTGCTCACCGCCTTCAACCGGGAGGGAGCCGCGGACCTCTTCGATCTGCTGATGGACCGGGGGGTCAAACGGGTGCTCCTCCTCCGGTACAACATCGGGGGGACCGGGGCGGCCGATCCCGCCGGCCTGGTGATCAAGGTCGACAGCCTCCGGAGCGTCCTGGCAGCGGCGCAGGAGTACGCCTCCGCCGGGAGGCTCGTGATTACCTCAAACGTCTGTACGCCCCTCTGCCTGATCGATCCCGCGGATTACCCTGCCGTCGGTTTTACCCACTGTTCCGATGACCTGAGGAAACTGCCCGTCACCCTGGACTCCGCGGGCAATATACGCCGCTGCAATCATTCCCCCCTGGCGGAGGGTAATCTCTTCCGGGACGGCCTCGAGGCCTATTTCGCCTCTGCACGGCCGGAGTGGAATGTGCGTCCGGACTACTGCGCCGGATGCGATCGTTATGCGGCGTGCCTCGGGGGCTGCCGGGCCGCCTCGCTTCAGTATTACGGCACTCTCGCTCGTCCCGACCCGTATGTCGAATTCTGCCGGTAGGCGGCGGCAGGGGTGATGTTTCGGAGTCCATGAAATCACCGCTCATCCCCATAATCTTCTTGCATTTTGCCGGACCGGGACGGATACTCTTCGGGGAACCAGCGGGCTGCCCTTCCGTGTCCTGACGGTCCAACCGGATCGCGCCCGGTATTACTCCCCTGTGAGGAGGAATTGTCATGAAACCAATAACATCCCCTGCCGACTCCGGACTTCGTCGAACCGCCCGGGCGTTCTGCTGCGCCCTGATGCTCCTAAGCCTGCTCCCGGCCGGCTGCGGTAAGAAGGACGATCCCGGCGATGCGAAAAAGAACGCCGGCGCCGGAACGGAACAGAAGGGCGCCCCCGGCGGGAGCGGGGGATATCTCGACAGCGCTGGCTGGGCGCAGGCGCAGGGGGAACTGAAGATCGTCAACGAGGCGGTCAAGGCCTTCAACGCCTTTTATGATGTCTGGGGATGGGCTTACGAGCACCGGGTCTTTCAGCGCTTCAAAGAGGCGCTGACAACGGCGGAGGCCCTTCCGGGCAAGATGGACGAGGCGGTACGGCAGGTGGACCGTATCCGGACCGTTCCGGGCTACGGGGAGATTGACGAGATGAAAAACTGCTACCTCAAGATGATCCCCCTCCTGCGCGGCGGGGCGGAGGAGCTGAGGCTGTCGATCATCGCGGCGCGGGACCATAAGGGAGCCGAGGAAAAGGAGCATGTTCGGGCCTATGCGGACAAATGGAAGGCGGCCATGGAGCAGAGCAAACGCTCCTTTACGGTGATGCAGGAACTCCTGACGCGGGGGAGCCGGGTGGAGTATCAGGCGATGACCGGAGGGCAGAAACCGGCACCCGCCTCCGCTGCCGACTTCCGGAGACGCATGCGGAAAATCACGGCGGAATATGACGGCACCCTGCGGAAAAAGACCGCCGAGATCGATGCCCTGGCCGGCCGAGGACAGTGGGAAGGGGTTCTCCTGAAGACCGACGGGCTCTATACCCGCCTGCAGGCGCTGATCATCGAAGCGGGGCAGTCGGATCCCGGGAGCGCGAAAGACCGCTGGGAGGTGCGGCAGGCCCTCATCACCGCCCTCTCCCATCAGATGATCGCGGTCAAGAAGCTCGGGGAGTACGCGGAAAAACGTCGGAGCGGCGATTCGCGCGGGGCGGAACCGGACAAAAAGGTCTACGAGATACTCAGAAAAAGCGCCTCCGATGCGCGGGGCCGCCTGAAAAAACTGGGCTACTGAGGGGGGTGAGATGTTTCCAGGAATGCCGGAGCTGATGCTGATTGCGGTCATAATCGGCGGCTTCATCGCCGTTACGGTGATCCTCGTGCGGCGCGACCGCCGGCCGAAGGATTAGAGGGAAGGTTTGAACGGAGAAAAGGGTCCGGTCCGGCGCAGACTCATGGACCTCCCGACCTTCGGGAAGGTGGCGCTGGTGATCTCCCTTGTGTTTCTGGCGCAGAGCGTCGTGATCCACTGGGTGGCGCTCACGGAGCCGCCGCAGGGCGACGCGTATTTCGAACGCTACCTCTCCTTTATGAAGTACCTGCTGCCGGCCTTTTCCCTGGGGGGGATGGTTCTGAGCCTCGGCCTCATCACCGGCAGGGGATGGGCGCGCCGGGGGATGATGGCCCTTCTCGCCGCCGGAGGGGGCGGCGTTATTGCCCTCGGGCTTCTGCTCCTCCAGGCGCTCAGGAACGCGCCCCCCGAGGCCATGGCGCCCGGCGCAAGCCGGGAGGAGGGGTATGTCGTTCTGATATTCATCACCGGGCTCTTTCTCTTCATGATCGCTCTCATGATCCGTTACCTGCGGGGAATGAGGGGGGAATAGACAGGAATCCCACCCCTGCAGAGGTGCCGCCTTCCGCTAAAAGGTTCTTGACATCGGGCCGAAATAGAGGGATTCTTTCATCATGTTAAGCAGCCTTGAAGACATCACCGCCCGTATTGTGGAGAGATACGAACCTGATAGGATTATCCTCTTCGGTTCCCGCTCCCGGTGTGAGGAAACCGGCGGTAGCGATATCGATCTTCTTATTATGAAGGAATCCATAGATCGGCCTATTGACAGGCGCAGGGATGTGGAGCGTCTGCTCCTGGACAGGGTTGTTCCGGTTGATCTTTTTGTCTACACGCCGGAAGAGGTTCGGTATCTCTTTTCTTTGGGCAGCCCCTTTATTGAAGAGATTATGGAAACAGGGAGGCTTCTCTATATGAAAAAACCGACAGAAGGATGGCTTCAGGACGCCGGAGAGGAATGTGAAGCCGCCGGGATTCTGCTGGATCATGGAAAGTATCGCTCTGCCTGTTATCACAGTCAGCAATGTGTCGAGAAGGGCCTGAAAGCGATGATTATTGAGGGAGGAAAACGTCCCGAACGGATCCACGATATCATCGGTCTGCTCAACGCAGCCAGAGATATGGGATTCGAGATTGATCTCTCTTCCGAAGATGCCGTGTTTCTTAACAGTGTTTACAAAGGGAGATATCCCACTGAAGAGGGCCTTCTGCCCCATGGCAGTCCGTCAAAGGAGGATGCCGAGCGATCCTGTATAGCCGCTGACTTGTTCCTGCAGGGACTGAGAAAACGCCTTAGTCCTGACGGCGGGTAAACTTCTCACTCCGTCAGACTGACCCACGTAAAGGCCCTGCAGAAGCGTTTCTTCCCGTCTACCTCGATGGTGATGTCTTCGGCAAACTGAAGCGCCTCCACCTTGGGCTGGCAGCAGCCCCAGCGCTCCCGGCCGTATTTGATCCAGACATACCGGTTGATGCCGTACCTCTTCCGGGGTATCTTTACCAGGGGGCCCTTGTTGTAGATGTTGCCCGGCACCCGGACATGAGAGACCGAGAGGCTGTTGTCGTCTATTCCTGCTCCCACACCCTCCACGATCCCCTTTTCAAAATCCGAGAACATGATGGGCTCGAAGCGCTGAATCTCGGCCCTCCCCCCGTTGAGGAGGTACTCGTTTTTTCCATCCCCCCGGTAATAGGTGCAGATGCTGTGCACCTCCCCGTTCTCATGGAAATAGGTCTCCGCCAGAAACCAGTCGATGAGGGCCCTTTTGCCGTTGATGTAAACCCTCTGGGCATTTTTGATCTTACTGTAATGTTTACTGTCGAAGTCGCCGGCGAGGGTTCCCTTTTTTAAAGAGCCGTTGGGGTAGAATTCCACCGGGTAACCTTTTCTACACTGTACCTTGTAGGATCGGGCTCCCCGGCGCCCCACGGGAAGCAGGGCGTCTTCATTCAATGCCCCTCCCCTGATCGCGCCGTCGGGGTAGAAGTAGAGCCGTCCGCCCAGAGAATAGGTTTTGTCTCCCGCCATGACAGTCATGGGCTTTGCGGTAGTGAATGTTTTCAGTATGCCGTTTTCATGAAAGGCGATATCGGGGTAGTAGAGGTCCGTGCTTTCCGGAATATGGATCGTGTTCCCCTTGATGCGGGCCGTTTCCGGCTCCGCCAGGTTGCCGCTCTTGATCTCCCCGTTCTCGTGAAAGTAGAGCCTCCGGTGGAATTTCAGCTGTGAGGTACCGCTTCCCAGGGTCCGGCAGGGCACCACGACCGTCAGGTTGCCGTCGGGAAAGACCGCCAGGATCAGCCCTTTTTCGCTGAAAAGCAGAGTCTCCCCCCCTGTAAAGGCAATTTCGTACTTCCCGGTGCTCAGAAGGGCCTTTTCCGCCAGGCGGCCCGAGCGGAGGTTCCCGTCGGGATAAAAACTCACATTGCCTTCGCTGAGGTGAAAGGGCGGGCCGTCGGGAAAATAGATTTGCGGGACATTGGCTGCGCTGATGAGGAGGCGCTTTTCCCCTGCTTTGAGGCGGGTGTTCCCTGCCAGGGTCCCGTCCAGCACGGTTCCCTGCGGAGAGAATTGTGTGAGTCTGGGGGCCAGGAGGACCTCCTCTCCGCCGATCAGAAAGGATGTCTTGCGATGGAGGGTCCCCCCCAGGAGATGTCCCTCCCGGCTGAACCTTATATGCCCGGGGCCGAATTTGATTTTCCGGGAGCCCACGGGAATGACCGCGCTGCTGACCAGGGTGCCGCTTTGGAAAGGCTGCCCCGGGCCGTCGTAACGGTATATGCTCTCCCGGCGCACCTTCAGCTTAACGCCCCCTGCGACGACGGTTTCCGTGGCGTATTTTTCGCGTGTCTTAAGGGCCCTTTCGATGGGAAGGATTATTATGATGCAGCAGTATTCATACCACTTGACATCCCATCCCCAGCCTCCCCCGGAGGAACGGACCGGAGAGGGAAGGAGCGTGAGGACGATGAGCAGAGCTGTCAGTTTTTTTACGTTCATTCGGGCTCCTTGAGATGGTTTAGCCTTTAGGGTTGAGGGAAGTGCGAGGAATGATGATGTACCGCTGTCTGTCCGCTGTCAATAGTATTTATCCTGTTCAGCCTGGGGGCGATTACAATAAAAAAAAGATGTAAATGGAATTTGGGGATATGTTTTTTTTATCTACCCTACTAACCCCTGGAGGCTAGTCCTATGACCGAATGTGAATTTCTTGCCACCTGTCCCGTCTTTGCCAAGTGTACTACCGGAGCCATCAAGGAAGTCTTCAATATCAAATACTGCAAAGGGTCGCAGCTGGAAAACTGCGAAAGGCGCAAACTCAAGAAGGCGGGTAGCGAGGTCCCGGCAACGCTCCTTCCCAACGGGAAACATCTGGCATCACTGGGGTAAAACCGCCGGGCGGCTCACTCCGTCAGGCTGATCCAGGTGAAGGCCCTGCAGGAGCGTTTCTTCCCGTCCACCTCGATGGTGACGTCGTCGGGAAACTGCAGCGCCTCCACCTTGATGTAGGGGCAGGTTGCTGATCTCCCTCCGGTTTTGATCCAGACAAAGGGAATCTCCCGGGGAATGGCTATGCGCGACTTGCTCTTAAAACCGATGCAGGGCCCCTTCAGGGGGGCAATATCCATATAGGGACTGTCGTTTCCGGCGCTCACGGCTTCCACGACGCCCCTGTGAAAGTCGGCAAAGATGACTGGTTCCCTATGGCTCACGCGGGTCTTTTCCCCGTTGAGAAGGTATTCATTTTTTTCATCCCCCCGGTGATAGGTGCTGATGCTGTGCACCTCACCGCTTTCATAAAAATAGGCCTCCGCCCAGTCCCAGTCCACGGGGGTCCTTCGCCCGTTAAGGAAGACGATCTGAGGATGCAGGATCCTGCCGCTCGTGCCGTCCTTCCGCCCTATGATAGTCCCCCGTCGGGCCTTCCCGTCGGGATAGAATTCCGTCAGCCCGGAAAGGAGCAGGGAGTACCGCTTGCCTCCTCTCCCCACGGGGACGAGGGCCTTGTCTTCCAGTACACCTCCCTTGAGCCGGCCGTCGCGGTAGAAAAAGATCTGGTCTCTAAAGGAGTAGCTCCTGCCCCCGGCCTTCAGCGGCTGGGCATGGGCGATGAAGGCCTTCCGAAGAGACCCGTTGTCGTAAAAGAAAATCTCCGGGTAGTAATGATCCCTCCCCTCCGGCAGATGGACGACGTTGCCCCGCAGGCGCCAGGTCGCGGCTTCCGCCAGGTTGCCGCTCCGAACCTCGCCGTTTTCATGAAAGTTGATCCGGCTCCGGAGGGCCAGCGCTGTTTCCGCCCCCGGGGTTTTAAACGTGAGGACGAGTGTCCGGCCGGGATCAGGGTAGATGTTGCTGAGGCGGCCGTCCTCCCGGAAACGGAGGGTCTCCCTGCCCGAGAGTTTCAGGCGGTGTTTGCCGGTGTCCAGTTCCGCGGGAGCGGCCAGGCGCCCCCAGTGCAGCTGCCCGCCGGGGTGGAAACCCGTTCCGGAGAGGTGATGATTCCGCTCATCCGGGAGATAGACATCGGGGCCCGCCTTCGCGCTCAGCAGGAGGGCCTGGCCTCCCACGATGATTTTTGTATCCCGGCCCAGGTGTCCCCCCCGCAGGGAACCGTCGGGGTAGAGCCGGAGAGGCCGGGGGGCCACGGGAATTTCCTGGCCGCCGGCGGGGAGGAGGACCGTCTCCCCGGGGGTACACTCTAAGAGATTGCCTTCAGGATCGAACTTAACAAGGCCCGGGGCCAGTCTGATCCTGCGAGTCCCCACGGGATAGACCAGAGCGCTGACCAGAACGGCTTCCCGGAGAGGCTTGCCGGGCCGGTCGTAGTAGCGGCTGAGGCTTTCTTTGCGTACCATGAGTTTGACGCCCCGCTGATTGAAGGTAACAGTGGCCTTCTCCCGGAAGAGGCGGCCCAGGGCGTCAAAGGGGGTCGAGAGCACCATGCAGCAGGCGTCCAGCGGCGTGAGATCGGAAGGGCCAGCGTGAGGGTAAGCCCTTACCGGCAGCAGGAGCAGGGTGATAAGCGCCAGGGCGGCGGTTTTGCGTCCCCTCGTTATAAAATTCCTTTTCAAATTATCACCATGTAAAGGGCTCCGTTTAAGGGGGTCAGAGCCCCCGTTTCCGGGCCGGCCCCCGTCGGGGCCGGGGCATGCCGTGGGGGTTGTCACTTCCCTTCGGGCATCCAGCGGTAGATCCGATCCTTAAGGCCGGGACTCTCCACGCGGAAGGCGATGGTACAGAGACGGTCGTCCTCCCATCGGATCGCCGCGATCTTTCCCCCGTCGATGACGGCCCCGTACTCCCGCCGCATGGCCTTGGCGCTGTAGTTGAGCCCCGCGGCCAGCCGCTCGCCGATGAATTTTTCGTAGCAGCGCACCTTGGCCAGCATCAGGGCGTTTTTCCGGGCGCTCCTCCTCTGATCCGCCGGTTTCGTCAGCTCTTTATCCGCCTGGCCGCTGGCGTGAACCACGAAGGAATCGGAATCCTGCCATCCCTCGGGGGGGAATTTACTCACGCTGCCCTGGCTCCAGAGGGCCGATGCGAGGACAAGGCTCAGCACGGTGGTGGCGGCGAGGCGGAAAGAGAACTGTTGCTTCATGATCATCTCCTGATGAGGGAATGGCCGGTCGGGCGCGGGGAGACATCAATCATCGGAGATATCCCCCCTCAGCAGATCAAGCAGAAGGCCCTTCATTTTTTCAACCCTTTTCTCGAATTCCCGCCACCCCATCTCCTCAATATAGGTGATCTCTCCCCGGTTCAGGGGGATGAGCTGAAGGAAACGGACCGGGAGGGCCTCATCAGTCAGATCGAAGAAGAGCGGGAGGGCGCAGTAGAGTCCCTCGAAGGAGTAGCCGTCGAAGAGGGTCTCGGAGTAGTCCAGAACTTCGCCCTGCCGGAGGGC
>CALCJG010000163.1 GCA_937967705.1 uncultured Spirochaetia bacterium | reverse complement strand
TCTGTGATACGAAGCCCACCGCCGCCTGATACTCCTTGCCCAGCCGGCCGGCGATGTAGACGTCGGTGAGGTTGATCAGAAATTCGAAGAACATGATGAGTATCATGGGCCAGCTGACGGCCCAGCTCTCGCGGAACCGGGCGGTCCACTCCTCCCGGGAGGCGGCGCTTATTCGTTTGAAGAGGCCGGGCGGCATGATCGGTGATGGGCGCCTTTCGGGACATCACCCCCTAGAAAAAGAGGGTGACCCCCGCCAGGGCGTAATGGAACAGGGAGAAGGTGTAGACCTCGCTGTTGTCGGCCCCGCCCTCCAGGACCCGGTAACCCGCCCTCACGGCCACGCGGTCGACCGGGCGGTACTGCAGAGCGGCCATCACGTCCTCGGCCCTGCCGTAGCGGGAAAAGAGGGCGTCCCCCTCCAGAAGGAGGCTCAGCGACGGCGTGAGCTTACCCTCGATGCTGAAATTGATGAGGGGAACGAAGCCGGTGTTGGATTTCGTCTCCCGTACGTATTCGTTTTCCAGGGTGATGGAGGCGTCGCGGATCTTTCCGGTGAGGCCGGCCCCCAGGATCAGCCTGTCGGTGACCAGAAAGTTGTACCGGTAGGTGGCTCGGTAGGAATCAAAGCGGAATTCCGATTTGATCTCGGTGCCCGCCGCGAAGGTGGACCCGGAGAAAAGGATGTCCCGGTCGGCGCGCCCTTTGCCCTGCACCCGCAGGGGGGAGGCCAGGAGCGACACGTAATGGCGGCCGTTGTGAAGATAGCTCAGCCTAGCCCGGTAGAACCAGGCAGGGTCGCTGGGGATGTCGTCCTTCAGGGAAAACCGCGTGCCGCTGTCTCCCGGGATCTGCACGTCGTTGTAACCCGTGTAAACCCTTCCTCCCTCGAGATCGGCCTGAAAGCCCGCATGGGCCCGGGCGAGACCCGCCAGGAGGAGCAGGCCTGTGATACTGCTGACCAGGATTGATTTCATCGTTTCCCTCCTCTGTGGTTTGATCGGATATGATCCGCCGGCGTATCCGTTCCCGTTTCAGCGCCGGCAGTCCTGATTAGGAATGCCATCACGGCCGTACTCTGTCAATGATTATATGGCGTGATGGACCCCGGAGAAGGAAAAGCCGTATAGGGCTTGACATATGGGGCGGCGGGTCTTTTATGGCCTTTTCCCTGACAGGGGGAGGACTCTTTTTTTTCAGGACACCTTTATGAATATCCGAAACATCGCCATCATAGCTCACGTGGATCACGGCAAGACGACCCTGGTTGACCAGATGCTCATCCAGTGCAAAATCTTCCGGGACAACCAGGAGGTGCGGGACTGCTTCCTCGACTCCAACGATCTGGAGCGGGAGCGGGGGATCACCATCTTCTCCAAGAACATCTCCATATACTACCGGGACACCAAGATCAACATCATCGACACGCCGGGGCACGCCGATTTCGGCGGGGAGGTGGAGCGCGTGCTGAAAATGGCCGACGGCGTTCTGCTCCTGGTGGACGCCTTCGAGGGTCCCATGCCCCAGACGCGATTCGTTCTGCAGAAGGCCCTGTCGCTGAAGCTGAAACCCATAGTGGTGGTCAACAAGATGGACCGCCCCAACCGCCGCCCGGCGGAGGTGCTCAATGAGGTCTATGACCTCTTCATCGACCTGGACGCCACGGACGAACAGCTGGAGTTTCCCGTGGTCTACGCCTCGGGGCGTTCCGGGTGGGCCAGCGTGGATCAGGATTCCGAGGGGACCGAGCTCACGCCTCTGCTGGACGTTATCCTCCGCTGTATTCCCGCTCCCGTCGCGAGGGAGGGGAGCCTGCAGATGCAGGTGACCAGTATCGATTATTCGGAGTACGTGGGACGCATCGCCATCGGAAGGGTGTATCGGGGAGTGATTACTTCCGGGGCTCAGCTGCTCCTGCTGAAGCGCGACGGCACCGAGGTGAAGTCCCAGGTTAAGGAGCTCTTTACCTTTGAGGGTCTGGTGCGGGAAAAGGCCGCCAGCGTCAGAAACGGCGACATCTGTGCCGTGGTGGGAATTCCCGAGGTGGAGATCGGGGACACCCTGGCCTCTCCGGAGGAGCCGGAACCTCTTGCGGTCATTGAGGTGGACGAGCCCACCATGAGCATGATCTTTACCGTGAACAACTCCCCCTTCTACGGCCGCGAGGGGCGCTTCGTGACGGGACGCCATGTGAGGGACCGGCTCTACCGCGAGACCGAAAGCAACGTGGCTCTGCGGGTGGAGGATACCCATTCCCCGGATTCCTGGAAGGTCTTCGGCCGGGGGATACTGCACATCTCCATCCTCATAGAGAACATGCGCCGGGAGGGATATGAGTTTCAGGTGGGGCAGCCCAGGGTCATCTACAAGGAGATCAACGGCAAGAAGGCCGAACCTGTGGAGATCCTCATCATAGACACACCCGTCGATTCCGCCGGCCGGGTCATAGAGGCCGTGAGCGCCAAGAAGGGCGAGCTGAAGAAGATGGAGAACATGGGAGCCCGGACGAGACTGGAGTTCCATATCCCCTCCCGGGGACTCATCGGCCTGCGGACCCGCATCCTGAACCTCACCTCCGGGGAGGCGGTGATGCACCACCGCTTCTACGAGTACGAGTACTTCAAGGGATCCATTCCCCAGCGAACCAACGGAGTTCTGGTCTCCATGAAGGAGGGCGAGGTGGTGGCCTACGCCCTGGACGGTCTTCAGTCCCGCGGGCGGTTCTTCGTCTCCCCGGGGGACAGCGTCTACGAGGGGCAGGTGGTCGGAGAGAGCAACAAGGAAGGGGACCTGGTGGTCAACGTGCAGAAGACTAAAAAGCTCACCAACATGCGGGCCTCCGGAAGCGACGATGCCGTGGTCCTCAGCCCGCCCATACTCTTCTCCCTGGAGGAGGCCCTGGAGTACATCAACGACGACGAGCTGGTGGAGATCACCCCCAAATCCATGCGCCTGAGAAAAACCATCCTCAGCGAAATCGAAAGGAAGAAATCCCGGGGCGGCAAGAAAGAAATCCTGCCGGCCTAATCCTTCTCCGGGAACTGCAGGAGGCTGCGGAAGACGCTCGGGTTCCCCGCCCGGTCGCTGAAGGTTACCAGCACATGGTGGAGGCCCCGGCCGATACGCTTCTTCGGCAGGGCCAGCTCTATCCAGTTCCGGTCGCCCTCGTAGCGGAAGGGATATCTCTCACCGTCCACGAAACATCTCATGGAGCGCAGGCTCACCCCCGACAGGTTGTCGTAGATCGCCAGCCGTATCTTGCGGACCGCCCCGTCGTCGGCGGCAAAATTATGCACCGGGGGGACGTAGATGCCCGGGGCCACCTTGTCGCGCAGGACCAGGAAGTAGCCGCCGGACGTTGAGACCGCCTCGAAGGCGTCGCGCTGCCGGTTGTACCGGGTCTTCAGGGGGGAGGGATAGGTCTCGTCCAGGAGATGATAGACCAGTATGCCCCGGGCCTCGGCGGGGGATATGCCGGCGGGGCGCCGGAGAGAAATCCTCACCGGGCGATTATAGGTGACGTCAAAGGGATGGAGGGCGTAGAGGGGTGAGATGTCTCCCTCCCTGGAACCGGTGATTTTCAGCACCCGGCGCTCCAACTCGCCCCGGCCGAGGCGTTCCGCCTTAACCAGACAGTTCCCAGGGAGAGCGCCGGGACCGATCTGGACGGTGAAGCCGCCCCCGGGCTCTGACAGCACCGTCCTCTTTCTCCTGGAGATCTGAACGTACCCCGCCGCCGGATCGCCGCCGGTGCTCTTCTTCTTCACTGCGTCAAATTCCAGCCGCGCCGTGTTGCCGGCAATGTCCGCCACGCTGATGCTGATCCGGCTCTTACCCGGCCGCGTGTCCAGATAACCGTCGTTTAAGGTCTCCAGACCGCTGAAGGCGTTGCCCTCCCGCCGGTAGAGGAAGTAGGTGTAGTTGGTGTCGCCGTCGATCAGGGGATGGGAGGGGTCGTAGATCAGCCGCCCGTAGCGGTAGTCCTTCCACAGAATCTTGTCGAAGGTGAGGCGGTACAGGAGACTGCCGTTCTCGCGCATCTCGATACGGTACGGGGCCACCTTGTTCCGGGAGGAGATGGTGTCGTGGCAGGACAGCTTCAGGAAGAGACGCTCTCCCTCCTCCAGGACGAGGGGTTCTTCCTCGAGATTGTATCTGCCCCGGCTTCCCCTGACGAGAACGCGCCGTTCCCGCACTGTGGTGCCGTTCCTCTCGATGCAGACGAAGAGATGACGGATCTCAGGGATGTCGCTGTCGGGGACGGGGATCAGCTTCAGGGCATTGACCGAGCCCCCCGCCTCTCGCAACGCCAGATGCAGATGCGGCGGGCCGGAACCGCTCTCGCCGCTGTATCCCACGACGTCGCCCTTCCGGAACTGGATGCGGCTCCTGTTGAATTTGATGTCTACGTTCTCACCGCCGTAAAGCGTCTTGACCAGTTTTGCCAGGGAGTTGAGGGAGAAACGTCCTTCCTCGAAGGCTTCCATGTGGGCGTACTGGGAAACGTAACCTTCATGATTAATGAGAATCATGTTGCCGTAGCCGGTCTCCTTGGAGGAAAGGCGGGTGAGGCGTCCCGGGGCTATGGCGTAGAGAGCATAGCCCGTGCGGCCCCGGGTTTTTATGTCTATGCCTTGATGAAGGGATTTGCCCCGTTTTTCGCCGAGAGTCCCCGAGAGGTGACGGGGCAGATCCAGGGGCCAGCGAAACTGCATGTCGGTGTAGGCGGCAGCCGCCAGCAGAAGGGACATCACCGGAACGCCCATGAGAAGCCCGACGGCGAGATATCGCCCCCTTTTCTTTTTGAAACCCTGAAGATGATTCATCACGATCTTTTCCCCTTCCTTCCTCCGGTCCTCTCCTCCCCGGAATGAGCAGATGCACGGAGTGTCATGGGGATGATCCTATCAGGACGGCCGGCATTTTCAACAACTTTTATCCCTCTGTTTCGGTGGAGTAAAATAGATTTGACTCATTTCCTTTTTCAGGGTTTAATGAGGTTCTGAGGGACCGCAACCATGTCCGCATCAGGGGAAAGCACGGATTATGAACTACCGCATTCAAAATCCCGGGAAGACCGGCGAGCGTATCGTATTGAAGCGATCACGGAGGCTGGAGATCGTTTTGTCGGTGATTCTCACGCCGCCGGGGATCTTCATGTTTCTGGGGGGGCTGGCGCTCTTCCTGGCCCCGGAAACCGATCCGCGTACGGCCCTTCTCTGGACGGGGATGGGGGGGTTCTTCCTCGCGGCCGTTACGGCCATGAACACCATGCTCAAATACCCGGAAAGCCTGATCTTCGACAACGCCGAAGCCGTGCTCCGGGTGCGGGAAAAAAACGGAGAGGAGGAGACCATCCCCTACGGGGAGATCGTGGGCTTCCACGTGCGCCTGCATGAGTCCAACAGCTCCGGAGGCTACATGGTGGAGATGGAGAAGAGGGACGGGGCCTTCTGGACTCTCTTCTACGCCGCGCGGGAGAAGAACGCCCGGGCCTTTTACGAGGCCTTGACCGGGACGGTCCGCCTGGGTGCCGGCTCCGCCGGAGACCGGCCCTCCGGGCCGGTACCGGTTCCCGATGGGGTTTCCTGCGAAGAGGAAGCGGATCTGATCAAGGTGAACTGGCGCAAAAAGCTCTCCCTCCGGGAGACCCTTACGGGATACCTGGCGATTTTCTTCATGGCCCTCTTCATTTACGGGGCGGGGCCCCATGCGGACAACATGGCGGCCTATTATGCCGCTTCGGTTTTCATGGTCGTGGTATGTCTCATGGCCCTCGGTTATCTCCTTTTTATGGTTCGGCGCCGTTATTATGTGGAGATAACTCCCGGGGAGGTGCGCTATTACAGCCGCGGGCTTCTCATGCCCGGGCGCAGATTCGTCATGCCGGTGGCGGAGCTCCACGCCGTGATCTTTAATTTCTCCCTCTCCTTTCAGGAGCTGGCCCTCTTCTTTCTGCGGCGGGAGGAGATGACCCTCTTTCAGAATATCCGCCGGGGCAACCTCGATCCGAAGGATCTGGTGTCCGCCCTGAAGCTCTCGCTGAAGGCCAACAAGGTCGATCTGAGTCATCTTCGGGTCGGAAAGATGATAGCCCTGGAGCGTTATCTCCAGGACTTGATTGAGAGAAAGACCTCCCGTACGGATCTCTGAAGGACCTTATCCTTCCTGGGTATATTGTTTCGCTTCACCCAAACGGGAATTTTTAACGGTTGAATTAAGCGGGTAAATC
>CALCJG010000162.1 GCA_937967705.1 uncultured Spirochaetia bacterium | reverse complement strand
GGCATAAAACAATATCGCAAAGGGGAGCACCCCCATATTGCCGATGACAACCCACATGAGTACAAATCCGACCAGCCAGGAAAGGAACGTTGTTTCCACAAGAGTAAACCGTCGTGAAAGGATAAAGATACATAGGGCAAATAAAAGCGACCAAAGCCCCCAGACGGCGCCGTTGATCGGTTCCGAGGGGAAAACCAGGCCTAAAGAACGATAATGCTCCACCCAGCAGGATTTGACCAGCACCTCGTTTCTAAAAAATTCCGACATGCTGATCCATAATGCCGCCGCCAGTATTGGCAAGATCGTTTTCCGCAATAACATCCTTCTTCCCCCGTTGACCTAAAACGTTTATCTTACAGTAGAATCACATCTCATCCTTGATGCCTTAAGGATAAGCCATACTGAAGGATTAATCAAGCATTTCCCCGCCGGGGCTTTCCCCGATCAGCGGGGTTTTATACCCCCGGAGCACTCGCAGATCACCACCACTCCCCCCCCAGGGTTGTTCTTCACCTCGAGATGGCCGCCGAGCATGCCGGCCCGATAGCGCATGATACTCAATCCCAATCCGCCTCCCGCCTCCGATGCATCCAATCCCCGGCCGTTGTCCTTTATCCGGAGTGTCATCCTGCCGGCACAGCTATGAAGGCTGACCTCCAGGTTATCCGCCCGGCCGTGCCGAAGGGCATTATTGAGCGCCTCCCGTACAATATAGTAGAGCTGCAGGGCCATCGTATCATCCTGCACAATCACATCACCCCGGCTCCTGACCCGGCAGCGAACACCGTAAAGGATTTCCATGCGTCGGCAGAGCTCCTTGATGGAATCTATAAAACCGAAGGACTTCACATTGACAGGACACAAGCCCCTCGATAAATCCTTGGTCATGTTTATGGACTCGTTGACCAGCTCCACGATCTTCTCCAAATCCTGTAATGCGATGCTTTCCCCGTCCCGGAGGGACTTTTCCAGCACCTTGGTGAGGAAGGCAATACCCGTCAACTGCTGGCCCAGGCCGTCATGAAGATCCCTGCCGATGCGCTGCTGCTCGTTCATGCTGATATTGATGACCTCCCTCTCCAGACGTTTGATGTCGGAGATGTCCAGAAAGGAAACAAGGCTCTGCCAGGTACCTGGTATCATCGCCACATTGACGATACAGTCCTTGACCGCACCGCTCTTGGTCGGCATTCGCATCTCATACTGATTCGGAACGGAACCCGGATGGGTACGCCTCCCCCGATGATAGGACTTGAGCAGTTCCACGTCGGAGGACAGTACAAATTCTATCCAGGACCTTCCCAGCATCTCCTCCTTCCGGTAACCGTTGAATTCCTCCATTTTATGACTGACCAGGGAGATGGTCATATCCTCATTGAGTATGATCATGGAGGTTCCTGCGGATTCAAAGATGTCCCGGTAGCGCTTCTCCGACTCCGCAAGCATCCACTCATAACGCTTCCGTTCGGTAATGTCCATGAAGACCCCGTAACTGCCCTGATACCGTCCCTCTTCGTCGAAAAGCCCCATGGGAGACACATGGAACTGGATCAACTCCCCATTGCTCCTTCTCAAGACCAGTTCATAGGGTTCATTGATCCCCTGCTTGCGCTGCACTTCCAGCTGGTCCGTGTATTCCCTGTTTTCCCCCTCCATGAAATCATGGACCGTTTTTCCGAGAATCTCCTCTGTCCTGTACCCCAGGAGACGACACATCTTATCGTTGACGTAGACGATTCGCTCGTCCGTTCCTTTGGCCATGAGGCCCTCGTTCATCAGCTCGACGATGTTACGAAAGCGCTTTTCACTGCTCCTCAGCGCCTCCTCCGCCCGTTTGCGGTCGGAGATATCCCTCATGGTGGCATGAAAGAGCTTGCGGCCCCGGTAGGAAATGGCTGTGAGGGTCACCTCGGCGGGAAAATTCTCCCCCTCCTTCCGCCGGTGCACCCATTCAAATCGATGAGTCCCCTGATTGTAGGCCTTGGTGAGGACATCCTTTTCCTTGATAAACGACATCTGTCCGTCCGGCTGCTGTTCAGGGGAAAGCTCTGAGGGACGTTTGCCTACTAAGTCTCCTTTGCTGCTATGTCCCAGCAGGGTCAGGGCAGCTCCGTTAAAATCCACAAAGACATTGTCGTCTATCAGCAATTGGGCGTCGGCGGACTGCTCGAATAAGAGACGAAACTTTTCCTCGCTCTCGATCAGAGCCCTCTCAATTGTCTTGTGAGAGGTTACATCCCGTATTGTTTCAATAGCCCCAACGATATTACCCTGATTGTCAAAAAGGGGGGAAGCCTTGCCCCAGACATAAGCCCCCCTGCCCCTGTTCCCCCGGGGAAGATAGGACTCGGCAAAAATGGTCATGCCCTGTTTCCAGCAGCGGTCATAGTTCCCGGAAACATCCAGGTTTTCATCGAAGAAAGTATCCACTAAAATGGGTTTACGCTCTCCGTAAAAATGGAGGGCATACTCAAAGTCTCCCTTCCCCAGCATCTCTTCCTTCGGGACCCCGATAAATTCCTCCACGGCGCGGTTCCAGGCTATCACCCGTCCCTGATCGTCAATGACAAAGGTGGCGTCAGGCAGGAAATCAACGATGTTCTCCAGCCGCTGTTTGGCCTCCCGCAGGGCCTGCTCGTACTGCTTCTGTCTGGTGACATCCCGGGCTATCCCCATGATATGGTGCGGTTTCCCCTCTTTATAAAAAAGGATGCCCTGCACCTCAACCGTAATCTCGTTTTCCGCAGCACTCGCTATACGGTATACGGACGGACCGAAAGCTCCCCTTTCGATCGCCTCCTCTATTTCCTCCCGGACCCTGGCCCGTTCATCGGGAAGGGCCATATTTTCGATATGCAATCCCCTGACCCCCTGCCGGTCTATCCCCAGGGCGCGGCAGGCGGAGGGATTGATGTCGATGATCCGTCCCTCCAGATCATGGATGTAGATGAAATCCCCCGCTTTCTCAAAAATGGATCGGTACCTCTCCTCGCTCTCCCTCAGGGCATCTTCCCTGGCCCTTTTTTCTGTGACATCGACAGTGACCCCATAAATGGCAGTCACCTTCTCTGTTTCCGGATCGATGACGGGAACGGAACGATTGAAGAGCCAGCGCACGGCCCCCTCTCTGGACCGGATGCGGTACTCACAATCATCCCGTTGCCCCGAAAGCAGGATGGCGATGTGTCCCGCCAGTATCGGTCTGTCATCGGGATAGACCATGATGTCCCACCTGTCCCGATGAAGGATCTCGTCAATGGAATAGCCGGTAATCTGTTCAAAAGCGCCGGTGACCCATTCCGGCTTTACTTCGCCATTATCCCCTACACGGAAGAGGGAGGCAAAATCCATCGCCAGCTCGGCGATGATTCGATGGCGGAACTCCGAAACCTCCAGCATTTTCTGGGTCCGTTTTTTTTCGGTGATGTCGAAACCAGACCCCAGAATGGCCGGCCGGCCTTCATACTGGAAACGGGATGCCGAAAAATCGACCCAGCATTCCTCTCCTCCCTTTTTCAGCACCTTCATCTCATAGCGGGGAATCACGGGAAGCCCCTCCATGCGTACCGCGGCCCTGCTTCGTGCCTCGCTACGAAAATCCGGATGGACGAAGTTCCAGAAATCCTCGTCCCTTATATCCTCCCAGGAATAGCCCAGCATCTTCAGAAAGACAGGATTGACGTACCTCAGCCTGTCGTCCTGAAGTATAATGATGGCTGAAGCGGTGTTTTCCGCCAGGGAACGGAACTTCGCCTCACTGGCCTGCAGCGCCTCTTCGATCCTGCGGCGCTCCGTGATGTCCTTGATGATGGATATCGCGCACTCCTCATCCCCTATGGTAATCTGTTCACAGGATAAGAGAGCCCACCCTTCTCCGTCCCGTGTTCTGATGGTGATCTCCTCGTCCCGGATATTGCCGTATTTCTTGAAAAGCAAACGAACCTTTTCTTGCAGAGCCCCTTCGAAGAATCCCAGTTCGTAGGGAGTCTTTCCGAGCATTTCCTCCTTCCTTAATCCGCTTCTCTGTACAGCGGTGTCATTCACATCGATAATCACCGAATCCCTCATGCGGGTGATGGCTACCATGTCTGGACTGGCCTTGAAGGCCTTGGAAAACCTCTCCTCCGACATTCTGAGAGCCTCCTCGATATGCCGCTTGTCGGATATATCCACGCCGTGGCAGAGAATCTCTTTTTCTCCTCCCCCTTCTCCGTCAACGACATGATTGGTCCAGCGGACCCAAACCCTCTCGCCGTCCTTTTTTATGTTTTCATTTTCATTGATGAGATACTTCTGCGGATGATTCGTGATCTGATCGGCAAGATCCCGAAGATTGCGTCCCGTGGTTTCCCTCTCCGGGACGATGCTACCGATCACGTTTCTACCCAGGAGCTCTCCTGGGGCATAGCCGAAGAACTCCTCTCCGTACCCGTTTATAAAGGTGATGACACCGCGGGAATCCATCTTCAGGATGATACTGTGGGTCATTTCCACCAGATCCCGGTATTTCCTTTCGCTTGTCTGCATCTGGGCCCGTATGCGGCGGCTTTTAATCTCCCGGGCGGAGATATCCCCGATCATATCCGCCAGGCCGCCCAGATATTCCAGATTGACGGCCATCTTCTCCTGCGGTATGACCGGAAGATCCCAGAGGGCGGCGATGTATTCCTCTTCGGGAAACCCATACTTTCTCGCCCGGGCGCGGAATTCCTCCTCCCGGGCAGCATCGGGTTTCTCATTGAGAAAATTTCCGGAATAGAGGCCGGCGATATACTCCCCCTCCACCCGTATCGGAACCAGACAGTCGACGATCCCGTTCCGGCAAAGATGGACCGCGCTGCGGCCGGCCGTCCCCAGCTTCTCCATGAGGGCACAGTCGCTCTTCCGGCATCCCTCGGCGCAGTCCGGGTGCACCCGGTGATACTTGGTACAGATTTTCTGCCATCCCGCACCTGCCAGGATCGTCCCATCCTTCTCCAGGATGGACAGTGGGATGCCGGTGGCCTTGTAGAAAAAAGTCGCTACATCCTGAAGGCGCCGGGGGCTGATGAAGTCCTTCAACTGAAAGCTTTCAATCGTTGAGAGGTCAAATTTTTCACCCGAAGGCTGCCAACCGCTCGAATCATCACATAGCCCCCCCTCCAGGCGGCGGATCCTTTCTCTCAGGCGATGTATCTCTTCCTTGAGTTCCTGAACGTTTTCCATGACTCTCTTGATCCCTCTGGAACAAACTCCTGTTTTCAGGAAGACGGAGATCCGTTACCTCCGGTTACCGTCTCCATTTCCACGGCCCATTGACTTCCCTGATCCCCCTTCCAGCGCATCTTCCAGCGCCGGTATATCTCCAGGGAATCCCCCCTAAGCCGGGAGCGCATTACACCGCTGGTTATGGAATAATGCGCTTTTTCCAGGAAGATATCCATCATTCCCTCAACGGCCCTGTCTCTCTCCTCCTCTGAGAGGGTTTTCAGCGCCTTGATGCCTTCATGGTGTTTCTCCGCCCATTCCGCAATGCTCATGCGGATCAGCCCGATCACTATGTTCTCGGAGCGGTTGATCTTACCGGACAGATATTTCACCAGGGCTTTTATGAGTATCTCCTGATCCTTGAAACCGATCAATTCTTCAGTATTCATATAACACCTGAAAATAAACAGTATCGAATCCCGGGAAAACCCGGAATCCCTGATGATTTCATGGTACAGGTTTTTACGAAGGTTTCAAGCCCATTTTCCCGCTATCTATGAAAACGCCCGCCTCTTTGAAGGGGCATATTCCGGTCCACCGGGAATACTAATATAACCTGGATTCAAACCTCGTTCCCCCCACCTGCCGTAAGACATTCCTCTTGGAAGGAGACCTCTATTGGCAGTTGATATCTTCCCCGGGCTACATAGCCACGAGATAATAGATAATCCCCGCCAGGGACAGAGCGGCAAAAAAGAACAGGGACCGGTGATATGTATCCGTTTTACGGCGGTGTCTGAATCTGTTGATGATGATCCCCACAGTGGTGATCACGAATTGAAGAACCATCAGATAAAAGGCATAGCTCCAGAGCGTCCTGGCTTCGTCAATACCCTCTCTCTGCCGATAGGCCAGATAACTGCTGGAGGTTGAAGGCATTAAAATAAGCACGCCAATCAGGATGATCAGCACCCACGAAACCAGTACGGCTATATTGATTCCCATCACCATACGGTCAGGCCCTTTCCTTTTGTATGCCTTTTCGGTATCACCCATGTTCCAAACCCTCCCCGGTAAAATATACCAAAAGGAATATCCGGAAACAAGACCCCGGGAACAATACTCAGGATAAAACCCCCCTCCTGAATTTTTTAGTTCTACGGGGTTATTTAGACTTGACCTATGGCATTGATTTCCCATAATTACGATCGTATAAAGAATAGACTTGATCTGCATCAGGGAATAAACCGCTCATCCCTTACATCATCTGCAGAGAGGATGACTTGGAAGAAAAGCCCTGCAGGTCTGGAATCCAAATACTTTGAACCCAAAAAACCACTTATAACAAGAGGAGATCGGCGATGGCGAAACGTGTTTATTTGTTCGGCGGACAGTATACGGAAGGCAAGGCGGACATGAAAAACCTTCTGGGAGGAAAGGGTGCCAACCTGGCGGAGATGTGCCAGATCGGGATACCGGTTCCCGCTGGTTTTACCATTACCACAGAGGTCTGCATTGAATACTATAAAAACGGGAAGAAAATCCCGGACGGTCTGAAAAGCGAAGTCGACCAGGCCATGAAAAAGGTGGAGGAGGTCATGGGCGCCAAATTCGGCGACAAAACCAATCCCCTCCTGGTGTCCGTCCGTTCCGGCGCAAGGGCCTCCATGCCGGGCATGATGGACACCATCCTGAACCTGGGCCTCAACGACGAGACCATACAGGGGATCATCAAGAAATCCGGCAACGAGAGATTCGCCTGGGATTCCTACCGCCGCTTCATTCAAATGTACGGGGACGTCGTGATGGGACTCAAACCCGAATCCAAGGATGAGCACGATCCCTTCGAAGAGGTCATGGACGCCCTCAAGAAGAAGAAGGGCGTCAAGATGGACCTCGATCTTTCGGTCAGCGATCTCAAGGAGCTGGTCAGCCAGTACAAGGCCCTCATCAAGAAGAAATTGAAAAAGGATTTTCCCACCGATCCTCAGGAACAGCTCTGGGGGGCCATCGGCGCTGTTTTCGGCTCCTGGATGAACGATCGCGCCATCCTGTACCGCAAGATGAACGGGATAGACGACAACTGGGGAACAGCGGTAAACGTTCAGGCCATGGTTTTCGGGAACATGGGCGAGGACTGCGCCACGGGCGTTGCCTTTACCCGCGACCCTTCCACCGGTGTCCGGGAGTTTTACGGGGAGTATCTCATCAATGCCCAGGGCGAGGATGTCGTTGCGGGAATTCGCACACCTCAGCAGGTAACCCTTCTGGGATCCCGCAAATGGTCCAAGGAGAACAAGGTTTCCGAGGGTGACCGCAAGAAAAAATATCCGTCCCTTGAAGAACATATGCCCCAGGTCTACAAAGACCTGGTTGACGTCTATACGAAGCTGGAAAATCACTACCATGACATGCAGGACATCGAGTTTACCATACAGAATCACAAGCTCTGGATGCTCCAGACCCGAAACGGGAAGAGAACGGCACCGGCGGCCGTCAGGATAGCGGTGGAAATGGTCACCGAGGGGCTGATCACCAAGGAACAGGCTTTGCTGCGCATCGAGCCCCAGTCCCTGGACCAACTGCTTCATCCCACCTTCGATCCCAAGGCCAAGAGAAATGTCATCGGCAAGGGGCTTCCGGCCTCTCCCGGCGCTGCCACCGGCAAGGTCGTTTTCAACGCTGATGATGCCGAGGAGTGGAACAATAAGGGGGAAAAGGTGATCCTGGTCCGCGTGGAAACCTCACCCGAGGACCTCAAGGGGATGACTGCCGCCCAGGGTATCCTCACAGCCCGCGGAGGGATGACCTCCCATGCCGCGGTCGTGGCCCGGGGTATGGGCAAATGCTGCGTATCCGGATGCGGCGAACTTGAGGTGGATTACAAGAAACGGGAGTTCAAGCTGAAGAACCAGACCATCAAGCAGGGACAGTTCATCTCCCTGGACGGCTCCACGGGAGAGGTCATACTCGGCCAGATGCCCACCGTTCAGCCGGCCCTCTCGGGAAATTTCGGCACCATCATGAAATGGGCCGATGATGTCCGCAGGCTGAATATCCGCACCAACGCCGACACCCCCCACGACGCCCAGGTGGCCCGTGACTTCGGCGCCGAGGGTATCGGCCTCTGCCGCACGGAACACATGTTCTTCGAAGGGGAGCGCATAATGGCCATGCGGGAGATGATCCTCGCCGAGGATCTGGCCGGCCGAAAAAAGGCCCTGACCAAGCTCCTGAAGATGCAGAGAAAGGATTTTTACGGCATACTCAAGGCGATGAAGGGCTATGGAGTGACGATACGTCTCCTCGATCCGCCCCTCCATGAATTCGTACCCCATGAGAAGAAGAACCAGGAGGAGATGGCCAAGGAGATGAAGGTCTCCGCCTCAGCCATAAAGGCCAAGGTGGAATCCCTGCACGAGTTCAATCCCATGCTGGGACACCGGGGTTGCCGTCTGGGTGTCACCTATCCGGAAATCACCGAGATGCAGGCCAGGGCCATCTTCGAAGCTGCCTGTAAGCTCAAGAAAGAGGGGGTTGACGTAAAACCGGAAGTCATGGTACCCCTGGTAGGACATGTTAACGAACTCAAGATGCAGAAGGAAATCATCGTCAGCACGGCCGAGAAGGTGATGCAGGAAACCGGGATCAAGGTGGATTATCTCGTCGGTACGATGATCGAGGTGCCCCGTGCAGCCGTAACGGCGGACGAGATCGCCAGGGAAGCCCAGTTCTTCTCCTTCGGAACCAACGACCTCACGCAGATGACCTTCGGATTCAGCCGCGACGATTCGGGGAAATTTCTGCCGGAATACGTGGACAAGAAGATCCTTCCCAGCGATCCCTTCCGTGTTCTCGACAGAGACGGTGTGGGCCAGCTCGTCAGGATGGCTGCCGAGAAGGGCCGCGCGACCCGCTCCGATCTCAAACTCGGGATATGCGGCGAGCACGGCGGGGAGCCCAGCTCCATCGAGTTCTGCCATATGACGGGACTCAATTATGTAAGCTGCTCTCCCTTCCGGGTTCCCATTGCCCGGCTGGCCGCAGCCCAGGCTGCCCTTAAAAACAAGTAAGTAACTCATCGCCGGGTCCGGTCACAGCGGCCGGTTCCCGGCGATGTATATTCCATTATAAACCAAGGAAACATCATGAAACGAATTGCATTCATTCTCCTCTTCAGTCTAATCACTGGCAGCACTCTCCATGCCTCTTACAAAGAGGCCCTGGATCTTTACGAATCGAAAAAATACAAGGAAGCCCTTTCCATTATAGCCGCAGAACTGGTTACCAGCCGGGACATGGAAAAGGACTCCCCTAATTACAAACAGCGGTTTCTGGCTGCCCATATTCACTGGAAGATGGGTAATTACAAATCCGCCGTGGCTCACTTCAAACGCTGCATGGACATTAAAAAAGATACGGTTGATCCCCATGTCGACATGGCCCTCATGCTGATCGAAATGAAAAACCGGAAGGATGCCGAATACTTCATCAAGAAGGGCTTGAAGATTAAAGAGGATGCCATGCTCTATTATCTCTACGGCAAGCTTGCCATGGATAACGACAACTACTGGAAGGCCAAGGAATTCTTCGAAAAATCCGTATCCGTCAATCCTGATCTCTGGCTTGCCTATAATCAGATGGGTATTGCCCTGATGAAACTCAACAAATACTCCGAGGCCAATACCGCTTTCTTTGCCGCCCTGACCCTTAACCCCCGATCTTCGGAGCTCCTCAACAACGTGGCCGTAAGCCTGGAAAAGATAAACAAACCGAAGGAGGCTCTGCAATACATTGAAAAGGCCGCGATGGCCAATCCCGAGAATCCCGTCATCAAGGATAATCAGACGCGTCTCAAGGAAAAGGCGGAAAAAAAGTAAAACCTTCAAGCCGGTTGATTGACCGGCTTTTTCACATCAGGCCAAAACTCAATAATAATCGGCTGTAAATCCCATGAAAAAAATCATATCCCTGTTCTTACTCATCATATTGACAACGACCTCCGGTCTCAGGGCGGACTACATCTGGCCCATTCAGCGGCCCAAAAGGCTCAGCGGAACCTTTTGCGAATACCGCCGTATAAAGTTTCATCACGGCATTGATGTGGGATGCAGCGGTATCAAGGGCTATAACATCTACGCCGCGAATAAGGGGCATGTAATCACGGTCATGTACCAGCAGTTCGGCATCGGCTTTGCGCTTGTTCTCAAACACCCGGACGGGAAAACGACCCTCTACGGACATCTGGACAGGTTTTCACCGATTATACTCAGAAGCAGGAGAGTCCGGGCAGTTTATGACCGCATCCTCAACAGGAAGAATTTCCGTATTGACTTCAAATCACCGGAAATTCCGGTCAGTCGAGGTGCGGTGATTGGTTATTCCGGGGAAAGCGGCGTGGGAATCGAGCATTTTCATTTTGAGCTGCGCGACCGCGATGATGCCCTCCTCAATCCCTTGCTCAACGGCATCAACATCATCGATAACGACTACCCCGTCATCCAGCGCGTCTTTTTCGTTCCCCTCGACGGCTATTCCCATGTAAACGGACTTTCAGAGCCGATAGCCTATAACGTGAAACTGGTGGAGACCGGCGAGAAGAAGCTCTACAGTCTTGAAGCCGACAAGACGCCGATCCTGGGCGGTCGGATCGGGGTCAAGGTATCGGTTTTCGATCGTACGGGCAATTCCAACCGATGCGGGATATATAAAATCTCCTCCTTTCTTGACGGACGCATGCATTACAGCTTTGCCTTCGACAGAGTACCCAAAGAACAGACCTATCGCATGGGACTCTATTATGATTATGACAATTCCAGCATGTCCCGTTTTACCTACTACCTCTATTTCAAGCCCGACGAGAAAGGAATCCTGGAATACGACACTGACGGCAAGCAGATTAAAATGAAGATCCTCTGCTCCGACGCCCACGGCAACACGTCAGCCCTGGAATTTCCCTTCCAGACATCCCGGGCCCTGAAGGAACCCCACTATAAGATCAAACACAATCTTAAGCCGGGCCGAGAGCTTGAACTTGTCAGCGACGATAAAACCTTTTGCATATCCTTTGAAAGGAATGCGGCTCTTTATAAGGAAATGGTGCAGTTGGAAAAGAGGGACCCCTATGAATTTCGAGGAACGGGTTTGACCAGCAAAAGCGATATCTACTACATATCGCCCACCAATCTCTGCCTGGACAAACCTGCCGAGATAACGCTGCGTTATGCTGGCTCCGATTACCGAAAAATCGCCGTTTTTGTGAGGAACGGCTATAATTCCGTCAGATATCTGGGAAGGGGCTACGATTCTAGGAAACAGCAGTTTCAGGTGACCAGCCGCAGAATGGGCGAGTTCTTCCTGGTCCGGGATGACGCCCCCCCTAAGATAAAATTCCGCAGCAGAAAACGCGTCAGGAGAAACCGCCCCATCGCCATCCGTGTTTCTGACCGGGGAACGGGCCTAGATCTCGAAAGCGTCCATCTCACTGTGGACGGCCGGCAGGTGGCCTGGGACTACAACTTCGACAAGGGATATATTGAAATTTTGGCGCATAATAAAATATGGAACCGGGGTTCCCATGTCATCCATATCCGCCTTCAGGACAAGGCGGGCAACAAAACCCCTATGCTGCGTCTTACCTATAAGGTCTGAATGAGCAAATATCTCCTCACCGATCCGGTCAACTGGCTTCTGGACCCCTCGGATCCCGTCATGCGCTATCTGACTCTCCGGGATCTGCTCAAGGTCCGGCCCTCGGATCTGGAGGAACCCTTTCAACGCCTGATCGAATCTCATGAAATCCAAAACCTGCTCCAGGATACCCGGGACGGCCTTCTGGGGGATCATAAAAACTATGACACCCCTTCCAGAGGCACTCTCTGGCTCTTCGCCATCGCCGTACTGTCCGGCCTCGACTGCCGACTCCCTGCCATTAAAAAATCGGCGGAATTCCTCCTCGAACGAACACAGCTTGCCAGCGGCGGCTTTTCACCGGCTTGGAAACCGCTCCGGGAAGACGCCTGTTTTACGGGAGATGTTCTCAGATACCTTTTACTGGCGGGTTGTCAGAATTCGGCCATGGAGACGGGGATACGATGGATCGAGTCCCATCAGCGCCAGGATGGGGGCTGGCTCCATTCCCCTGTATTCGATTTCAGAGACCTCGCCGGGTATCTTATGCTTCGCCGTTCGGGCAGGGGACTGTATCGGGAAGGGGACAGCGGCATCCCCAGCTGCCTCTTCGCCACATCCACCTGCCTCAGCACCCTTCTCCTGTTCCAGTACAGGGATAAGAACGACGCACAAGGCTACCCAGATCCCGGGAGGGGGACATCCCCCATTCTCGAAAAAGCAGCGGGCTTTATCCTCAGGGCCGGACTTTTTCATAATGCCTCCCATCCCCCCACAGCCCGCTACAAACGGCTCTGGAACCGGGACTTCAGCCTTCTCGGTCTGCCTGTCTTCTCCCAATACGACACGCTGCTGGGTCTGCATTTAGCTGCAGCTACCGGCCATTTTAGCGATCATCAATGCACTGAGGCCTTCAACGCGCTACTCTCCAAACAGAGCATGCAGGGAACCTGGTATCTGGAAACCTCGGAAAGGGGGATGCTGACGGAGAAGGACCCGGTGATCCCCGCTTCCAGGGGTTCCAAACGGGTGACTCTTCGAGTCCTGATCATGATGAAAGAGGGGGGGATTTATGATCCCGTGAATATTGGTTCCAATGAAGGGACAGGGGTTTCGCGGCAATCTTAGAACAGCGTTCCTATCGGGACAGCGCTATGCTCAGGGCCGTGGTGAGCTTGAGAATATCGGTATTGCCCCTTCTCACCCTTGCGCATAGTATTGAGGCGATATTGAAAAGGATCTTCACCCCGGTCTCCGGCTGATCCTCCAGGAATTGCAAAAACTCCTTTCTGTCGATTTCATACAGGATGCAGGGTGCGTAGGCCTTGACCGTTGCCGACCTTTTCTGTTCTTCGAAAACCGACATCTCCCCCAGCACTCCCACCTGATCCGCGGACAATCGGACCAGCGACTTCTCCACTTCGCTGTAACCGGCCTGATTGCTCATCTTCATGGTGATGACATTCGTGACGAGAACCTCCCCATCGATGAAGAAATAGATGCTGAACCTGTCCTCGTCTTCCTCCATAATAACATCGTTCTTCTGAAAAATCACCCGCCGGCAGATCTCAAAGAGGCTCCTGACCTGCTCCTCGTTCAAGCCCTTGAACACGGAGATGTCCCGGAATTTTTCAAACTCGTTCATTTATGTCCCTTCACCTCACCTATCACAATGGCCCTGTCGTTTTCTTTGATGACATAGGTCCATCCGGGATTGATGGTTACCTTTTTCTTCTCGCCGGTATCTGTAAAATAATCCTTTTCCGATTCGGCAAATTTTCTCTTTATGAAATCGTCGATGGAAGACGGATCCTCGGTTAAAAAATCATCGATGGATAGCTTTTTTACATCCGTAACGATGCCGATGAGGATGGAGGCATCCCGGTCCCGGAAATAATTAAACAGATCACTGAAGCTTTTACCATGGAAGGAGGAGGGGATGTTTCGCGTTGTGACATCGTTGATGAAATCGAAATTCATGATTTCCTTCACCGCTTCGGGTACACCGGGAAAAAGGGCCGAGTTGATGAGGAGGAAACTGTTGAACTCCCCGTTGACAATGATGCTGTCCACGTTGGTGCGCTTGAGGTACTGCTCGTTCTGATGATTGATCAGCTCCACCCCAACCCTGGCGCTGATGCTGAGATTCGATATCGTGTAGCAGGCGAGGACCGTCCTCTCATCCGAATGCTGCAAGGTATTCCCCCCGGATTCGTCCGCCAGGATGATGACGGATTTGGCCTTCCGTACACCCCCCTTTTCTAACACCTGCTCCTGGGTAAAGTTTCCCCTTATGAAATCAATACTCAGAAGCTTCGAGGAATAGGCAAACTGATACTCGTTGAGGGAATCTATGTCCAGCTCGTTTATGAGCACGACATGCATCTCCTCCTTGAGTCGGTTGGTCAGAGCCTGCAATTCATTCAGCATCTTCGTGGCGTTCTGATTCCAACCGCAGATAATAATATGATTGCTGAAACCTATCTTCTGCAAACCCTTACCCTCCTTCATCTTTCGCTCCACCAGGATGGAGGCGATGGTACCGGAAACGATGACCGTAAGGATGAGACCGCTGGTCATGATGATAATCCCGGCGATTTTACCCTGCCAGGTGATGGGATACTTGTCCCCGTAACCGACCGTCGTGATGGTCACAAAACCCCACCAGATACCGTCACTGATGCTCCTTATGGATGATTCCGGGTTATTTCGTTCAAAATAGTAGGCGATGCTTCCGAGCAGGGTTACGACAATCAGCAGGGCCAGAACCAGCCTATGGACCTTCTCCTTTCGAAGGGTGTAGAACATTTCCAGCACCAGGCTGATTCGGTCTTTTAAGTAGTTCATGAAAAAGTGATGGTTTATAGTTTATAGACTACCCTTCCGATAATTTTATCCGCGCTGACAGGACCGAAAAACCGGCTGTCAAGGCTGTAATCCAGATAATCTCCCAGAAGGAAATACTCTTTTCTCTTCAGTTTTATTATCGGATAATTATCCCGGAAAGAAAAGCTCATGGGAAAAATTCTTCCGTCTCCTGACCGTACAGGCCAGCGGAAATCCATTTTCCGGTCATTTACATAGAGGATTTTATTCCGGATTTCCACAGAATCCCCCTCCCCGGCGATGATCCGCTTGACGATGACCCTGCCCGGCTCAACGGGGCTTTTTACGAGAATCACGTCTCCCGGTCCAAAGGAGCCCCATTTATAGACATAGATCCTGTCCCCCGGTTTGAGTCCCGGCAGCATGGATTCATCCGACACGGAAAAGGATGTAATAAATACTTTAACCATGATAAAACTGACCACCAAGCCGCCGAAAAACAGCAGCAGCTTCATAAAATTTGTGATCAGCAAACCGGAGTTCTGTTTGTCAACATTCATAGGACGTCCTGCAGAATTATTGGTTTCAGCAAATTATGGGTGATGAGTCCAATCGGGAACGCGTATGTCTCAGCCCTTCTTCCCGGAATCCCCGGTCTCCCAGAGAACCCTGCCAGGAAGACCGTTGACCAGAATCTGGACACTCTTTACGGACGGGACGTTTTCGCGAATGATCTGATCCAGCGCCTTCTTGAAGGTCTCCTCTGAGCCGGGAACCACCTTGACGTCATCCTTGATCTCGGAGAGATCCACATCGATGACGCACTGATCCCCGTAAACCCACACCTTTCGCACAAAGGTATTAACGGGAACGAGATGGGAGGTATTGTCGAAGTAGAATCCCTGCACCACCATATTGAAAAGGGATTTGATGTGCTCTTCCTTCTCATCCTGCACGTCCACCTTTCTGATCTCCCTCAGGATGCTCTTCCCGTCCACGTCCGGAAGATAAACCTTAATGGTTGACTTGGTGTCGAGCAGCGGAATGCTGGGAAAAATATTGAAAACATTTTTATCGGCATGATAACAAAACATCAGATAATCCATAATAAAGAGAAGGGATATCAGAAGTATGAGGAACCGGTTTCTATCTCTCTTTGATGCGGACCCATACCATGCCGAAAGCCTCTCAACATCCGCCTCTATCCGCGTTTTAATGTGACTGTACCTGTCTTTCATATATAAAATAGCCTTCATGCTTCCATCCTCGAAGATCAGATATCCCTCCCTGGAACCGGAAAGGACCTGAGGTATCAACCTATCCCTGCAACATCTAACGCTCCATGTAGCAGGAATAATTGGCCCTTTGTCACTTATTTTTTATGGTTCTATTGTATTTTTTTATGAACTCCACAAGCCCATCCCCTATGCCGCGGGCCACCTTGCGCTGATAACTGCTCCTCTTCAGGGACTCCAACTCCTTTTTATGGGAGATATATCCGATTTCCACCAATACGGCAGGCATGAGAGCCCCCCGGAGAACGAAAAAATCAGCCTTCTTGACTCCCCGGGAGGCAAACTCGCTGATTTGACGGTCCATGTTCCTCTGAACCAGTTCAGCCAGCAGGGCGCTTTCCTTCTGAATCTGAGTCGTAAGCATCAGAGCTTCCACATAATCCACATCATCGAAGGATTTTCTGCGTCCCCGGTTTTCCAGAACGATCACGTTGTTTTCCAGGGTGGAAGTCGTGCGCGCCTCTTCATTCGTGGGATTCTGCGATAAAAAATAGGTTTCAAATCCCGACATCTTCCTGGAGATGGAGGCATTGACATGAACACTTACGAAGATACCGTTTTCGTTCTTCTTCAGCATTCTATTGGCAATATCGCTCCGTTCCGACAGTTCGATAAAACGGTCCGATCTCCGTGTCATTTTGATCTTAATACCCCTCAATCTCTCCTTGAGATACTCTTCCAGGTATTTGGAGACCTTCAGCGTAATACCCTTCTCCTTGATTTTCCCCCTCCCAATGGCCCCCGGGTCCTTACCTCCATGTCCGGGATCGATGATGATGAAACTGATATCATCCCTGCGGGCCAGTCTCGGTCGGGTTTTGTCGATTTTATCTTCCCCGTCATCTTCCTTTTCCTCGGCCCTTTGTTCCAATACATAGCGGTTTTTTAACTTCTTCCATATCAAATCGGGATAGAACTCCCGTAAAAACTCTTCAAAAAGATCAGCGGGGAGGAATATCTCCCCCTTCTGCCGCATTATAATGCTCTCGGATTTATAGATTCTCCCGTTGATGAGGATGAGGGAAAAACCGACCTGATATACCGCCGTACTGCTTTTGCGATAGAGCTTGCCTCGCTGAAAAATGAAATCGAAGGAATTATCCACATGCATTCGTTTGATGAGCTGATAGACGGAAACATATTCGGTTCGGTGAATGCGATAAAGATCGAGGTAGACCCCGCTCTCCCCGGGGAAAATCCGGTCTCCGTTGAGAAGCATGACCAGGCATAAAAGGAGAAGGATCAACCGGTTTATTTTTCGCGCGCCAAACATGCTTTCTGTCATAGGAGTCAACATTCTCAAATCAGAGCTATCGCTGCAGACCTTGCTCTCTGTATATCCTCAAATAGCTTTTCGTAAAGACGGCAGCCGACAGGAGGATGAACAGGGTCGTCAACCAGATGAATAATTCCTGGAGGGGAATTCTGAAAACTGTTATATTCGGATCTATGACGAACACACAGGCAGTGATGCCCATGCAGATGATCATGATTTTTCCAAAAACATTGGGTCTCACCTGAAGGTCCAGGCGGACATAGAGAAATAGCGCCCCGGCCACCGCATAAACATCCCTGATAAGCGTCAGCACAACAAACCAGAGGGGCAAATCACGATAATGAAGCAGCAGAAGGGCAACCGCCAGGGCAGTGGCCTTGTCGGCAATGGGGTCCAGAAACTGTCCAAGCCGGGATACCTGATTGAGCGCTCTGGCAAAAAAGCCGTCCAGGTAGTCCGACAACATGATTAAAACCATCACGATCAATGCGTACTTCCCATACCGGCTATCCCCCACGGCCCTTTCCATATCCAGAAAAAGCCATAATACCGGCACCATCAGTAGCCGGAAAAGGGATAAAAAATTCGAAAGGGTAAGAACCCTTCCACTGAATAATTCTCCGAGTCGCATAAATATAAATAAGCTGTCCTTTCTCTGTTACTATGACAGAGGATCACACCCGTCAAGATAAATAATTAGGCGTAATTATCATCCGCCCGGATAATCCGAAAAGATGATTGACTATATTCCCTCATGAATATCTACATTACTGTTATGCTTTTCATCTCAACGATCAGAAGGAATGAGCGCCCCCGGGCGCCTTTCAACGAGGTTTTATGCTGATTAGAAACCATAGAGGAACCCTGTACACCTCCCTGGGCATCCTGGCAATACTCTGTCTGATGCTCACTTCATCATGCAAGGAGGAGAAGGAATCCCTGAACACCCCCGATATTAAGAAAAAGGAGGTCGCCGTTGTCATTCAGGACAACACGGCCATGAGGGTGGACCCCCTTCTCTATTCCGCCAGGGTTGCCATTCTGAAAAGAGCCGAGGTCGTTCAGCTTTTGGATATATCCAAGGGAAAGGCCACAATCGGCAAAGACAGGGATTACTGGTATAAAATCAGAACAGAGAGCGGTTTTGTCGGCTGGGTCTATGGATCCAATATAAAGAAGTTTTCCAACAAGAGCAAATCCACAATTGACCGGTACATATCCAGTTTCTGGGAGGAAGAAGCCAGCAAGTTCAAGGGAAAGCTCTCCGGGAAGTGGTGGAGTATCGATTCCAGAGGCGACTTCACCAATCACGGTCTGGAACTGGGGGACGACGGCAATTATAAATCCTACACCAAAGGCGGTGGTGAAATCAAGGGGCAGTATAATATCAATTTCAGCGCCAATGAAATCATGTTCCTCAATGGGACTTCCTTTAAAAGCAATCTGAACTTCATCAAACGGGGAACCGAATATTTTCTCGAAAAGGTAACGGATAATTCCGAGATCAAGTTTAAAAAAATATCTTCCGTCCTTGAGGAAAACCTGAAGGCCAAGGACTCCGCAGAAGAAGGTCAGGATGAAAACCCGAATCAATAAATATCTGGCTCTCTGCGGGTTGGGCTCCCGCAGAAAAGTGGAGGAGATAATCCTTCAGAGAAGAATCACCGTTAACGGTGTGGAAACCTTTGACCTGGCCTGTCAAATTGATACCGACAGGGATGAGGTCTGTCTGGACGGCAAGAGGGTAATCCCCTATGACAGATTCTATTATCTCATATTGAACAAGCCCAAGGGATACATCACAACCCTCCAGGATGAGCAGGGCCGGCCCATAGTCATGGATCTGATCATGGAAAAATACATACGTGCCGGGGTCTTCCCTGTCGGCCGCCTGGACAAGGACAGCGAAGGCCTGTTGATCCTCACCAACGACGGGGAACTGGCCAATGTACTGACTCACCCGAATTTCAGCGTTCCCAAGGAATACTTTGTAGAGCTTAACAAACCCCTGGATCAGAAGATAAAGGAAAGAATAGAAAGAGGGGTGATGCTCTACAGCAGAAAAACAAAGCCTGCAGAAATACAATACCTGGACCAATCCGGAAAGCAGATAAGAATGACCATCAGCGAGGGGAAAAAAAGACAGATTCGCGTCATTTTTCAAAATTTCCATTATCGGGTTAAAAAACTGAAGCGGACCGCTTACGGTCCCCTTAAACTGGCAGGCATCCCGTCAGGAACTTTCCGCCTCATGCGCCCCAGGGAGATTTCAGCCCTAAAAAAGATGACTCATTCCTGAAAACCTCCGAAAAAACCGGCCAATCCCCTCTTTTCCTAAAAAAACCATTAATTCCTAATCATTTCAAATCCTTTAGTCGAATATTAGGAAAAGTACCCTCAACGAAATATATCTATCTCTGAAGGTTAGGCCGCTATGCAGAATATGGATTTTTACTCGGGACGCACCGCCAGGGTCAATCCCTCGCAACTGAATGTTCAGGACCCGGAATACTTTACAAGACTGGACAACATACAGCAGAAGGAGATGGACCGCACAAGGAAGAAGGCCTCCCGCATGATGTCCCTGATCATCGGTCTGTGCATCATTTCCTTTACATCGGGGTTGATTCTGGGAATCAAGTTCGCTTCCGGCTCCAAGAAGGAGATCATGGATGCCAACACCAAAAAAGCGGTTACGGATATAGGCAGCAAAGTCAGCAATCTGCTCAAGGACTCCAGTATTAACAAGGATGCATCCGCGGCGGAGATGAAGAAAAATCTCTTCCCCCGGGCCGAATATCCCTATGTTATATCCCTCAGCAGCAAGTTCAGCGAAGATACCTCCCAGGAGATTGCCAGACATTTGAGTCAGAAGGGTCATACGGTAATCCTTTCCAAGCAGGAAAACAATCGTTACAATATTTTCATCGGGCCTTACAAAAATCAGGCTGATGCCCAGGCTTCCCTTAAAAAAATTACAGGATATAATAAAAAAGTCTGGTATTCCGGAAGCACTATTATTAAAAGATAGCCTTTCTCTTTAGCGGGAGGGATATTTCATACTATCCATTTTTTTCAGAAAACCATTTCCCCCCAGCATGTATTACTATATATTCATTATTATCCTACCTCCCAACAGGTGGGATTTATTTTCTCTGCCAGCAATGGGAATATGGAAATACGAAAAGCCGTTTTATCAGACATCACTGATATCTTTCTAATAATCGAAAGCTACGCAAAGGAAGGTATACTTCTTCAACGCACTCCAGGGGAGATTGAGAGCGCTTTATCTACGTTTTACGTGGCCATTGATCACAATTCTATCATAGGCGTTACCTCCTTTCATGACTACGGAGCGCGGCTTAAGGAGATCCGTTCCCTTGCTGTTTTAAGGGACAGAAAAAAAAAGGGGGTTGGATCAATCCTGGTCAGGGCTTTGCTGCAGGATTTACTAAGAGAATTCCCAACAGCCAAGGTATTCGTGCTGACTTATACACCGGCTTTTTTCAAAAAGATCGGCTTTTTGGAAGTTGACAAGGAGACTCTTCCCGAAAAGATTTGGAAGGATTGTCAGAATTGCGTAAACAAGGACAATTGCGGGGAGTCTGCTCTCGTATATCGATACCACACCGTTTTAGATAATCATGGTCCGGAAGCTTGAAAAAAGATCCACGGATCGGATTAAAACGCCCCGTTTTTTTATTGAATATATGATCGATGGCAATGACACTCTATATTCCGTCGAGGTGATCAATATCAGCAGCAACGGACTCTGTTTTATCAGGGATTCCGTTCTTAAAAAGGGAGATATGATCCGCGTGAAATTTCCCTTCAAAACCAGGAAAATCGTTCTAACAGGTCACATCATTCGCCTTGACGGCAGGGAAGCGGCCGTTAAATTTGCAGAAACCGAAAAAAACCTCGATAAGTTCGTTGAAACATTCAATCAGGAATATCCCCTGATAAAAGCTAATCCTGACATAACCGGGAATAACCATAAACAGCAGAAAAAATCCCGCACGAAAAAGTAATCTCGCACCTGACTTACAGATCCCCCTTTATCCCCTTCCGGATTTCGAAGCCGAGGGATTCAAATCATTGATGACTACAGGCATGCATCCAGAGAAAATCCCATCTAACGGTACTTCAACCCTTCCAGTATCTTTAGAATCTCCTCTTTCCTTTGGGAAAAGTATTCCTTGTCAAAAACCATTCGAATCATAATACCATAACGACCCCGGATGTAATAACCTTCAAATCCGCTGAATGCCACCTTCCCGGCATAAGAGATTTCATAGATCTGTTTATAATCCCCGGTCATAATTTTCTTCCTCTCAAAAACATCTTCCCCCAGCCTGTTTTTCCAGCTTACCACGAGTTGATCCACATCTCTTATAACAGACTGGAACCGTTCCGAATCAACCGCCAACAGGGCATCAAATTTTTTCTTTTCCCTTCCGGCTTTTTCAGAAGGGCCGGTCAATATCCCCGCAGAAAATCCATCATAGATATAATTATACCGATCCCTCCGTCTTCTATTGAGAATTTCCACGGCATAGGGGATCCGTAAACGAAAACCCATCCTGTCATTCATAATGGTTATCACCCCGCCCTCTCTGTACAGTAGCAGGGATGCCTGTTCATTCACCCGGGAGTACCTAAACCAGCCCTTCTTCTCAAATCGTTTAATTT
>CALCJG010000161.1 GCA_937967705.1 uncultured Spirochaetia bacterium | reverse complement strand
CTCTTTGCCATCGGTATCATTCTCTTCTTCATCACCTTCTTCTTCAATATCGTTGCGGATTACCTGTCCAACAAGTACAGATTCAAGGAGAACTAGAGAACGTTATGAAAGCCAGAACGCAAATTGCAGAAAAGACCGTCTTCAGCCTCCTCAGACTCTCCTCCTTCGTCATCATCGCCTTCCTGGTCTTTATGATCGGTTATATCGTCAAGAGCGGTTATTCCGCCCTCTCCTGGGAATTCCTCACGGAGATGCCCCGCAACGAGATGACTGCCGGGGGAATACTCCCGGCTCTGCTCGGCACTTTCTATCTCATGATCGGGTCCTCGGTCATATCCATCCCCGTGGGAATCATCACGGCGGTCTATCTCACGGAGTATGCGAGGAATCCCCGGCTGGTCAAAATCATCCGGCTGGGGATAAACAACCTGGCAGGGGTGCCCTCCGTCGTCTTCGGTCTTTTCGGCCTCAGTCTCTTCGTGGTGTTCCTGGGGTTTGGGACCTCCATCCTGGCGGGCTCCCTTACGCTGGGGGTTCTCAATCTTCCGGTGATCATACGCTCCACGGAGGAGGCCCTTCTGGTGGTCCCGGGAACCTACCGCGAGGCATCGCTCTCCCTGGGAGCGACCCGGTGGCAGACCATCTACAAGATCATCCTTCCCAACGCCCTGCCGGGCATCCTGACGGGTGTCATGCTCTCTCTCGGGCGGGCGGCCGGGGAAACGGCACCCATCATGTTTACCGCCGCGGCCTTCTACACACCGGATCTCCCGGTTTCCGTTTTTAACGAGATCATGGCGCTGCCGTATCACATCTATGTCATGGCCACCGCCGGGCTTCATATACAGGCCACGCGCCCCCTGCAGTACGGAACGGCCATCGTCCTCATAGCCCTGGTTCTTCTGTTGAACATGACGGGGGTGATTTTGCGGTACCGCTTTCGAAAAAGAATGAAAGGTTAGGCTTGCAGTCCGGCATGAGAGCTCTCTGAGGAGGCCGATCTCCCCTGTCCGTCCTTCCCTTCGGGATTTGGGGTGGGTCAATATTACGAGAATATTTAAATTTCGATAAAAAACCGGGTACCTGTATTGCGCGATTCGACCCTGATCTCCCACCCCAGAATATCTGCTGCGTGCTTGACGATGGAAAGGCCCAGGCCCGTTCCGCCCGTGGCCCGGGAACGGCTCTTGTCCACGCGGTAAAAGCGTTCGAAGATCCGCGGAACCGATTCGGACGGGATGCCGATCCCCGTGTCCTCGACGCTGATGATCCGGCCTCCTCCTTTCCCGGCCGGCATAAGAGTGACGGTTACGGTCCCATCGGGAACGTTGTAGTTGATGGCGTTGTCGATGATGTTGAAGAAGACCTCCTCACCGAGGAAGCGGTTTCCCCGCGTGACGAGAGGCTGTTCGCCGATCTCGAGACGGAGCGTTATTCCCTTCGCTGCCGCCTTGGGCTGAAGGATGTCTGTGCAGCCTGTGATGATCTGGCGCAGGTCTATCTCCTCCTCCGGGAGCGACGGCAGGGTTTCGAGCATGTTGAGCTTGATCATGTCGTTGATGATGGAGTTCTGTCGGTCAACATTGATCAGGGCTTTATCAATAAACGGACGGCATACCTCGGGCTCGTTCAGGTGACCGATGACGGTTTCCAGATAGCCTTTCAGTATGGTAATAGGGGTCTTCAATTCGTGGGAGAGATTCCCCACAAGGTCGGTCTTCAGCCTGTCCAGGCGCTTCTTTTCGGTGATGTCATGGAGCACGATGAGTATTCCCTGTATTGCGGCCTCCTCCCGTATGGGCGTGATGAAGACGTCGCATACCCGGCCGTTCAGGGTCTCCTCCTGAAAGGTCACCGTCTCCCCCCGGGTCAGGCTGTAGTCGATCTTTGAGTTGAAGGAGCTGCCCCGGATGACCTCGTAGTAGACCCGCTGTATCGTTTTGGACTGAATGCCCAGGAGTGCGGAGAAGGCCTTGTTGGCGATGATGATCCGCTTGCTGCTGTCGATGACGGAGATTCCGTCCTGTATGTTCTCGATCGTAACCTGGAGCTTGTTCTGTTCCAGGATCAGATTGTTCATCTTGTCGATGATGGTGTCGGCCATGCGGTTGAGGGTCTTTTGCAGGGTTCCGATGTCGTCGTCGTTGTAGTTGAGAATCCTGTGGGAATAATCGCCCCGGGAGAAAGTTTCCGCGAATCCTATGGTTTCCACGATCGGCTTGGTGATGCGCCGGGTGATCAGTATCGTCATGAGTATGGAGATCAGTATGAGAAAGACAGCCATGATTAAAATGGCCCTGTGCAGGAGTTTCAGGCTGGCCTCGATTTCATTCATGGGTTTTGCCAGCCTGAGGAAAACATCCCCGTGTTTTTCGGCATAGTATTTTATGGGCGTTTTCAGCGTATCGCTGTAGCGCTCGCTCTCACCGCTGCCCCTTTCCCGGGCGGCAATGATTTCCTTTCGGTAGATGTGATTGTCCAGATTCTCGGGATCGTTCACGGCGGAATCTGCGAGGACTTTGCCGCTCCCGTCAATGATGGAAATGCGGAGATTGATGATTTCGGATATCTCCCGGATCGACGTCTTGTCGCCTGACTGGATGATCCTGTTGCCGAGAGCGCTGTTGCTGCTGAGAAAGAGCTTGAGTATGCGCACCTTCTCCACCATCTCCCGTCTGATGACCTGCTGGTGATTGTCCTTTGCGAGATTGTCGATGAAAACGGCCAGGAAACAGATTGCGATGATTATGAGAACCGTGATGGAGATGATGATCCTGTTGGCGATTTTTTTGAACATGGGCCGCGATATCCTCCCGTGATGATGGCCGGCCTTACTCCTGAATGCCGTAACCTATTCCCGAAAAAGTCTTGATGAGATGGCCGTACCTGCCGAGCTTTTTGCGGAGGTTCATCACGTGAACATCCACCGTCCGGTCCACCACATAGACATCCAGCCCCCGGATGCTGTTGATGATGTTGTCGCGGCTGTATATCTTTCCGCGATGTTTAAGGAAGAGATGCAGGATCTCGAACTCGGTTTTGGTGACCCGTGTTTCCTCCCCGTCTATCTTGAGCTGGAATTTTTCCGGGGACAGCTCGATGCCCAGATATTTGAGAGTATCCGTATCCCCGGATGAGGGAAGGGGTGCGGAGCGCCGAAGAACGGCCTTGACGCGGGAGAGGAGTTCCTTGACGCCGAAGGGTTTCGTGATGTAGTCATCCCCCCCCAGCTCCAGGCCGAGAACCCGGTCGAACTCCTCGGATTTGGCGGAGAGGAAGATGATGGGAAGGGATCTGTATTCCGGTACCGAGCGTATGTGTCGGCACATCTCATATCCGTCCATACCGCTCATCATGATGTCGAGGATGATGAGATCCGGCAGGTTTTTTTTCATCGCATCCAGGGCCCCTTCCGCCGAGGTAAAAGTCTGAACGGCATAGTCCGAACCGGTCAGGTTGACCTTGATGATTTCGAGGATGTCCTCCTCGTCATCGATGGCGAAGATGGTTTTTTTTGATGGTTTCATGATTCTATTCCACAGGGATTTCCCGTTCCTGCCGGCGCTTGTCTCACTCGCTGATCCCTATCAGGCATCTTCATGGCGCACATCGATCCCTTCGATGTAATAGATGGCCCTTTCGGCGATATTGGTTGTGTGGTCGCCGATCCGTTCCAGGGCCTTGGAGACCATGATGAGACCCAGGGACTGGGACATGTTATGGGGGTTCTCCGCCATATAGGAGAAGAGCTCACGGTATATTTGCAGATTGAGCTCGTCAATCTCCTTGTCCCGTCCGATGACGTTTCTGGCCCTCGTGACGTCCCGCTCGCTGAAAGCGAGGAAGGATTCCTTGATCATCTCAATGCATAGGGCTGCCATGCGGGGGATGTCAATGAGGGGTTTGACCGGAGGTTTTCCGTTCAGGCGTATGGTCTCCTTTGCGATGTTGGTGGCCAGGTCGCCGATTCGCTCCAGGTCGGTGTTGATCTTGAGAAAGGCGGTTACCAGTCTCAAGTCCTTGGCGGCGGGCTGTTTGGTCACCAGTATTCGGATGCACTCCTCGTCGATGGTGATCTCCAGACGGTCCAGTTCCGTGTCTCCCTGTATCACCTTTTCCGCGAGCTTGGTGTCGCCCTTCTTCATCGATTCCACGGCTTTCGAAATGGCCTCAATGGCCAGGTCGGACATCTCGAATACCTTCGACTTGACGGCTTCCAGTTCCTGTTCCAGATGTGTGATCATGCGTAAATCTCCTCGATCAACCGAATTTCCCGGTTATGTAATTTTCCGTCATCTCGTTCTCCGGTTTTGTGAAGATGACTTCTGTTCTGTTTACCTCGATGAGCTCGCCGATATAGAAGAAGGCGGTGTAATCGCTCACTCTTGCAGCCTGCTGCATGTTGTGCGTTACGATGATGATGGTGTAATTCACCTTCAGATCCTGTATCAGCTCCTCGATCTTCTGCGTGGATATCGGGTCCAGGGCCGATGCGGGCTCGTCCATGAGGATTATTTCCGGCTGAACGGCGATGGTTCGCGCTATGCAGAGCCTCTGCTGCTGCCCTCCCGAGAGGCCCAGGGCCGATTTGCCCAGCCGATCCTTCACTTCCCCCCAGAGGGCGGTGCGCTTGAGGGACTGCTCCACGATCGATTCAATGTCGTACTTGTTGGTGATCCCGTTGATCCTCAGGCCGTAGGCGATGTTCTCGAATATGGATTTGGGAAAGGGATTGGATTTCTGGAAAACCATTCCCACCCGCCTGCGGAGGCCGGTCACGTCGTATTTATAATGAAAGATGGAGTCGCTGTCAATGTAAATATCCCCCTCCACCCGGGTGTTGGGGATGATGTCATTCATGCGGTTGATGCACCGCAGGAAAGTCGATTTGCCGCAGCCCGAGGGTCCTATGAGGGCCATGACGGTATTGGGTTTTATCGCGAGATTGATGTTCTTGATCGCGGCGTTATCACCATAATAAAAGGTGAGGTTTTCTGCCCTGATTTTTTCTTCCATGATAACCTGTAGATTGAACTTTTAATCGGACTTCCTTATACAATGTCTATAAGGAAACAGCGGGATATAAAGTAAAGATGGTGATATTGTAAAGATTTTGTTAATATTCAGGCTGTCTGGCGTGGTCAAGGGGGATATTTATATTTAATTTAACCTTTCTTTAAAAATTCTTTACGTCCCGAAAGCTTATTGTCATCAAGATTAAACCATTTAGGGAGGTAGCATTTCCATGTTATTGAGATTAAAATTATTATCCTTTGCCTTGCTGGTGCCGGTCGTGGCTCTGGGTTCTTTCTACTGTTCGAGAGACAAGGGCAACAAGGTGGTCATCAAGGGTTCTACGACCGTGCTCCCCATCACACAGAAGGCGGCGGAGGCTTACAGGAAGACTAACAAGATATCCATAACCATCGAGGGAAGCGGTTCCGGCAACGGGATCAAGGCTCTGATCGACGGGACCTGTGATATCGCCAACTCCTCCAGGGCCATGAAGGACAAGGAGATCGAAGCGGCCAAAAAGAAGGGTGTGGAGCCCAAAAAGGTCGTCTGTGCCTATGACATGATCGTGCCGATCATCCATCCCTCCAATCCGGTGAAGGACCTGTCCCTGGATCAGCTCAAGGGGATTTACGACGGTTCCATCAGCAACTGGAAGCAGGTGGGCGGAAAGGATGAGAAGATCGTCGTCATTTCCCGGGATACCAGCTCCGGTACCTATGAGGTGTGGCATGAGAAGGTGATGAAGAAAAAGGACGTGCGCAAGGACGCCCTCCTTCAGGCCTCCAACGGCGCCATCATATCCTCCGTTTCCTCAAATCCCAAGGCGATCGGATATGTGGGATTTGGTTACCTCAACGACAGCGTGAAGGTGATGACGGTCAACAAGGTCGTGGGTACCATCGAGAACGGAAAATCCGGCAAGTTCCCCATCTCCCGTGAGCTCTACATGTACATTAACGAGAGCAAGATCAAACCGGATGCCAAGGCTTTCGTGGATTACATCACGGGTCCCGAAGGGCAGAAACTGGTCAAGGAAGCGGGGTTTATTCCGCTTTAAGAATGATCAGATAAGAGCGAAGGGAAGCCCCGCCGATCAGGCGGGGTTTTTTTCGCCCTTTCGGGGTGGACGGTTTTCCAGGGGGAAAAGG
>CALCJG010000160.1 GCA_937967705.1 uncultured Spirochaetia bacterium | reverse complement strand
TCTTCGTTACACCCCCGACGAAGAAGGAAGGCTCCTCACCGGCGGTTTCAAGGATATGGGCCAGAAGTGCCGTCGTGGTAGTCTTGCCGTGTGTCCCGGAGACGCTGATCACCTCACGGTCCCTTAGAAAAAATTCATAGAGTCCCTGAGCCATGGAGATGTAGGGGATTCTCCCGTTGAGCACATGCTCCACCTCGGGATTGCCCCGACTTATTGCGTTTCCCACGATGATGATGTCCGGCCGGCCTATCCGCCCGGGATCGAAACCGTCATTGGCGTCAATACCCCAGCTCCTCAACATGTCGCTCATGGGTGGATAGACATGTTCATCCGATCCCCGTACGTTAAAGCCCGACTGACGGAGCATCCCTGCCAGGCTGCCCATGGCCACCCCGCAGATGCCGATCATGTAGATATCCTTGATACTCTCTCTTTGCAGCATTCCTGACCATCCTGCGGAGGCGTGGGGGCATTCCCGCCCGCATCGCCGTCATAATAATATCCTGCTAACCGAAAGGATCATAGCATAGTGGGAGGAGTTCAAAAAAAAGCAATCAAAAAAGGTTTATCTATTCTCATACCCCCGGGGGGTAAGAACTTTGAGTCGACACAATAAAAAAAGCAGAAGGAGTATTCTTCTGCTTTCCTTTCTCCCGATTGATCTCCCACCCGGTCTACGGACACCGTCCTTTTTTCACTATGACCAGTTTGATCAACTCCTTTTTCCCTCCGGAAACCCGGTAATAGCCCCGAGCCATCTGGCAGGGCTGAAGCAGCTCTTTGCCGGCTTTTTCCTCAGAGCCGGAGACGAAGACGGTCTTGTCGGTAAAATAAAGAACCATCTCCTTCTTGCCCTTCTTGAGCTCCACGTACTCCCCTGTGAAATTTACCACCTCGCCGTAAAAGCTGGCCGCGCTCTTCTTCCCCTTGGCCGGTGAAGATACGTTGATAAACGCTATTAAGAAAACAGCCGCAGCAATAACCATGGTCTTTCTCATGAGGCATACCCCCGCAACGCATAGATATCGAATCATTATTGCATTAATAAGGTAATCAGAAAGAATCGGAAAAGTCAATCAAATTATTCCCGGGTCCCGGGGCATCATCAGAGGATTTTACCGCTGCGCACGAACTGGCTGATGACCTCGATATGGCAGGTGCCCGGGAACATGTCGATAAGGGTGAGCTTTTTCAATTCGTACCCGCCTTCCCGGAATTCGAGGGAATCACGGGCGAAGGTTGACGGATTGCAGGAGATATAGACCAGACGCTCAGGGTGCAGGGAGAGGATGCGCTTCCGGGCGCTGGGGGCAATCCCGGCCCTCGGAGGATCGACGATGATGGCTTCCGGTTTCTGATCCTCGAAACTGGCGGTGGTTACATCAGCGTTTCGGAAGGCCACGTGATCCATGTTGTTGATTTTCTTATTGTGATTGGCCCATACGATGTTCCGGCTGCTTATGTCCACTCCCACCCCTCCCGTACATCGTCCGGCCAGGTAGAGGGTAAAGAAACCGACCCCGCAGCCGAGATCCAGGAAACTTTCTCCCGGCGCCAATTCCGCGTAATCCCCGGTTATCCTGAGAAGCTTGGAGCGGAGAAAGTGATTGGACTGAAAGAAGCATTGAATATCCCGCTCATAGAGAACATCCTTTTCCATCTCCCTGACCATCTGATCCCTTCCGAAAGAGAAACGGGGCACGCTGTCCATGCCCACCGCTACACGGAAATCCCCACCTCCCGCAGCCGGGGACACGGAAAGACCGTCGAGAACATCCTCCGAGAGAAGAGAACAGCCCTGTCCGGGAAAGGGCACCAGCTCCGAGGTACCCCGGGCATAGAAACCCACCCTCCCCGCCGGATCCGCCTTTATGGAGGCATGACTCCGGTAATGCAGGCGGTTCCCGCTCACTGTATGTATGTCGGGAAGAGAATCGGCAGGGGTCTTGGCAATACGCCTCAGACAGTCCAGAAGAACGCCTTTCTTGATCTCCAGCTCGTGTTCGTAGGATGAGTTGAGATAATCGCAGCCGCCGCAGTTCCCGAAATTCGGGCAGGAAGGGATTGTGCGGCCTTCAGAGGGCTCGTGGATCTTGTTGACGACTCCGGAGAGATAGTCCTTCTTCTCCTCCGTAACGCCGATCTCCGCCACGTCACCGGGCAGGCCGTGAAGGACCAGAACCGCCTTACCCTCGTGGAACCCGAGACCATAACCTCCGTAAACCGCTTTATCTATTTTAACGGTAATACTTTTCATGGTGCCGCACAAAAATGGACAGG
>CALCJG010000159.1 GCA_937967705.1 uncultured Spirochaetia bacterium | reverse complement strand
GTTCTTCTGGGCGAGCTTTTCGTACTTCTCCTGCTTCTTGCCGGAATAGTACTTGGAGGCCTGCCAGTACTCCGCCGCGGCCGCCGCAAAGAGGCGCCGGCGCTCGCAGTCGCGGGCGCATTTGAGATGCACGTTCACGAAATCCTTGAGGGCCTTGTCCAGGTTGGGGTTTTCCGCGTCCCGTTTCATCCCCTGGATCAGAAGGTTTTTGGCCTCCGCCTGATTGCCTTCCCTCTTCAGCTTGGCTTCGGCCTGATCGTGAAGGGCCATGGCGGCCAGGGAATCCTCGGCGGACTTGGCATGATCGCGGTTGTACTTAATCGCTTCTTTGAACTGTTCCCGGGCTTCGTCGTAGCGGTGCTTGTTCCGCAGGCGCTTGGCTTCCTTGAAATGCTTCTTCCCCTCACGCTCGCTCTTCTTCTGGCGTTTTTTCATCTCCCGATTGGCCTTGGGGAACTTTTTACTGATCTGTTCCATCTCGGTTTCGGCGTTTGCCAGTTCCTGCTTGACGGCGGCATGCCAGTCCTTGGCCTTGAGCTTTTCTTCGTTTGTGCTGAAGATCTGCATCACTTTACTGAAGTCGGACTGGTAAGTACGTAAAAACCCCTTGTTGGCATCGTTGAACGCCATCTTTTCCTTGATGGCGTTGACCTCTATGATGCTCTCGTCCAGGGGATCGAGGGATTTGTTGATCAGCTTCATCTGCGAAACCAGGCTCTTGTAGGAGCTCTGGCTCAGGGGGCTCTCCTTGACCTGGGCCACGGCGGCGCTCCAGGCCTTGTTGCGGGCCTCGATGTTCTGATAGTTTACAGCTTTCCTCCCTGTTACAGCACAGGAGACGATAAAAAAGCCCATTAGGAGAAGAGCGGACGGTTTTTTCATGTGTATTCCTCCGATAAATTGTACCAAATAATTGAGCTGGGTGGATTAAAGGTCGGGCCTTTCCCCTGCGGAATGTATCGCCGGAATCCTCCTGCCATATGTCCCGGGAAAAAATCCCATTAGAGTGAGACGAAATCCTCTTTATTTATTATACGGATGAAAAAAAAGCCCTTTTAGGCGAATGTGGTTCCTGTATACGGTCGCGGGAAAATAGTCAATAAAAATATCTCACCTCTCAGGAAATTACTTGGGAATGGGGAAAATCTATTTTCTTGACATTTCCCGGCGAACCTGAAAAATAGTTTTTCATAGACAGGCAGGGAAAACTTTTACAGAATTACTTTGGAACGATCATGATACCAGTAAAAATCCGTGCCATCAGCGGGGCCAGGTTGCCGGAGTATCAGAGCCGGGGTTCCGCCGGGGCGGACATCTTTGCCTTCATCGAAGAACCGGTGGTTATAGAAAACGGACGCGTGGTCCTGGTGCCCACGGGATTGTTCCTGGAGATACCGGAGGGATACGAGGCCCAGATCAGGCCCCGCAGCGGTCTGGCCCTCAAGAGCGGCATCACCCTCCTTAATACGCCCGGCACCATTGACCCCGATTACCGGGGCGAGCTCAAGATCATCATGGCCAATTTCGGGGATAAGCCCTTTACCGTGGAGAGGGGGATGCGCATCGCCCAGATGGTCTTCAGCAGGGTCTACCGGGGGCATTTCCTGGAGGTGGAGGCGCTGGGGGAAACGGAGAGAAACGAGGGGGGCTTCGGGCATACCGGATTATGACTCAGGATAAGGATAAACTCAAGATCATCCCCCTTGGCGGACTGGGTGCCATAGGGAAGAACATGACCGTCTTCGAATACGTGGACGACCTCATCATCGTGGACTGCGGGATCATGTTTCCCACGGACGAGCAGCCGGGGATCGATTTTCTGATCCCGGACTTTTCCTACGTGGTGCGGAACCGCCACCGGGTCAGGGCCATCCTGGTGACCCACGGGCACGAAGACCATATCGGGGCCATCCCCTACCTGCTTCAGGAGGTGAATGCGCCGATATACGCCACCCGGTTGACTCTGGGGCTGATACAGAGCCGCCTCCAGGAAAAGCCGCCGCGGGAGATGCCGGTCCTGACGGAGATATCCCCCCGGGACGTGGTGCATATCGGGACCTTCGTTGTGGAGTTCCTGCAGGTCAACCACTCCATCATCGACGGCGTGGCCCTGGCGATAGGGACGCCCCTGGGAACGGTCATTCACACCGGGGATTTCAAGATCGATTTTTCCCCCGTCGACGGCATGGTGACGGACCTTCACCGCTTCGCGGAGTACGGGGAGAAGGGGGTCCTCCTTCTGATGTCCGACAGCACCAACGCCGAGCGCTCCGGTTTTACCCGGTCCGAGAGCGTCCTGAGCGGAAAGCTGATCGACATCTTCTCCTCTTCCAAAGGGAGGATCATCGTGGCCTCCTTCGCCTCCAACATCAACCGCATTCAGCAGGTCTTGGACGCTGCACAGCGCTACAATCGAAAGGTGATCGTCTCGGGGATCACCATGCAGAAGAACATAGACATCGCCCGGGAGCTGGACTGCCTCAAATTCCGGGAGGAGATGCTCATCGACGTGAAAGAGGCCTCGCGCATTCCTTCGAAGAAACAGGTGGTCATCTGCACCGGAACGCAGGGGGAGCCGATGTCCGCCCTGGCCCGCATGGCGAGCGGGACCCACAAGCATTTCAGCGCGGGGGAGGGGGACACGGTGGTTATCACCGCCTCGGTGATCCCCGGCAACGAGAGAATGGTCAACAACGTCATCAACTCCCTGATGCGCATGGGCGCCGACGTCTATTACGAACAGGACGAGGACATACACGTCTCCGGGCACGGTTCCCAGGAGGAGCTTAAACTGATTCTCTCCCTCACGAAGCCGCGCTTCTTCATGCCGATACACGGGGAGTTCAAGATGCTCAAGGCCCATGCACGGCTGGCGGAATCCCTGAAGATCAAGGGCTCGCGGATCATCCTGGCGGAGAACGGGCAGATCATCGAGATGACCTCCCGGAGCTTCGACATCACCGGCCATCTCAATCCGGGCAACATATTTGTGGACAGCGGCGACATCGGCAACCTGGACAGCGGTCTCATCCGGGACCGGCACGTTCTGGCGACCGAGGGTATACTCTTCGTGACACTGATCATGTCCCGGGGACGGCTGGCGGGCGGTCCGGAGGTCGTCAGCCGGGGGATCGTGGACAGCGCCAATGTGCGCCTGCTGCAGCAGATCCGGGAGGATATTGAAGAACAGCTTGACAAAGTGCTGGGAGATGGTTTATCCGCCAGAGAGATATCCGGATTCCTGCGAAAAAGCCTGAAGACCTATCTCAACAAGCTCACCCGAAGGAATCCCCTCATCGAAATCCTGATATTAGAGGTTTGATATGAATCTCCTGATCGTCCTCATGACCCTGGGCATCGTCCAGGGAGTGGCGGAATTTCTGCCCGTTTCCTCCTCCGGCCATCTGGCCCTCCTGGAAAACATCCCCTTCTTCCGCGAAGCCCTCAAGGGGATGGGGGAGAACCTCGTGCTTTTCGTCAACGTCATCCTCCACGTGGCGACCCTCATCGCGGTGGTCATATTTCTGCGGAAGGACCTGGCGGCCCTGATCGTTGAGTTTTTCGGCTCCCTGGGGAAGAGGGATTTCCGCTCGCCGGCGATGAAAAAGACCGGCTACATCCTGGCGGCCTGTCTGCCGGCGGGGATCATCGGGGTTCTCTTCAATGACGCCATCGAGCGGCTTTTCGGCTCTCCCGTGACCGTCTGCGTTCTGCTCATAATCAACGGAATCATCCTGATATCTACTAAGAAAATCCCCCTGAACAGCCGAAAATTAGAGGAGATAGGCCTGGGGAGGTCTCTCCTGGTCGGTTTGTTTCAGGCGGCGGCCATTCTGCCGGGCATTTCACGCTCCGGGATGACCATCACCGGCGGGTTCTTGTCCGGTCTGGAGCCGGAGGAGGCGGCCAAGTTTTCCTTTCTGATGGCCCTGCCGGTCATCGGCGGAGCGGGGCTTCTGGAAACGGTGAAGGTCGTCAAGAGGGGATTGCCCCTGGAGCACATCGCCCTGATTGCCCTGGTGATGGCCCTGACGATCGTGGTGGCCCTCTTTTCCCTGAGGCTCCTGATCGTGATGGTAAAGAAGATCCGGCTGGATGTGTTCGGGTATTACACCTCGGCCCTGGGCGCCGCCGGGCTGGTGTTTCTCCTGGGGTTTGCCTCCTGAACACCGGCTGCTGCCGCGGAGACCGGGCCCGTCGTAGAGATGTTAAGGGAGGATTCTGGTGTTTAAGGATAAAAAGTATCAGGAAATCACGGGGATTCTGGTCCTGCTCTCCGGTCTTATCACGCTGCTCGCCCTGGCCAGCTACGGTCTCAACGATTATGACCTGCTGGGGAGGAACGCGCCGGTGGAGAACCTCATCGGGCCCTTCGGGGCGCTCATCAGCCATTTCCTCAGGACGGCCTTCGGCTATTCCTCCTATCTGCTCATTCCCATCGCCTTCCTTTCGGGCTGGAGCCTGCTGAGGAAGGGGGACGTCCTCTCGTCCCTGGAGAAGATCTTTTCCCTGGCCCTGCTGCTGGTGACCACTTCCGCCCTTATCGCCCTGCCCTATGCCGTGAACATACCGCAGTACGCCGGGGGATTCATCGGGCTCTATCTTTCCGGTTTTTTCCGGGAACTGCTGGGGAAAACCGGCGCCTATCTCATTGTCATCATACTCAACCTGGTGGGACTCATCCTGCTGGGGTCCCTGTCCGTTTCGGCCCTCATCGATTCCGGCCGGTCCAGCCGGCGGGGGGAAGAGCTCTGGGTCCGTCTCCGCGGGCGGTACGATGCCTGGCGGCTAAAGCGCAGCGCCCCGCGCAACAACCTGGAGGAGGCGATCCATGCCCGCGCCCGGGGCCGCATGCCCTGGATTACTAAAAAGAAGATACCCGTTCAGAACAGGATGGACCGTTTCGGGGAGGTGCCCCTGACGGACATACCTAAGATGCTTCCCCTGGTCAATCCGGTCTACACGGGATTGGACGTTCCCGCATCGGATTCCGGAGGGGATGACGTCCGAAGCCTGGATACCCTTGCCCGGGAGGAAGAGGACTACACCGTGACCGGTTACCGGGCCCTGGAGTCCCGGCCCGACGAGACGCTCTTCGTTTATGACGGGGCGGTGCGGGAATCCATCGCGGAGATCATGCCGGATGAGGAGCCTGTGGAGCCGGAGATACTGGACGCTGTCAAGGTGGGACGGATCCGGAGCCTGGACGCCGAGGAGCGCGTTGATCGGAAGGGGGAGCCCCTGACGGCGGTCTTTACCGAGGAGGAAGAAGATGCACCCGATGAGGTGGAGGAGGATTTCGAGAAAAGCCTCAACCGGTGCGGAAGAGAAACGGCCGCGGCGGTGTCCCGCCGAAATCCCGTGGTGGAAGACGAGTCCGCGGGCTACAGCGAGATCGACAAGGTCTTCTTCGACATACCCATCAACGAGGAATACATAATACCAGTAAATTACCTGGACATGTCCGCCACCGCCGACACGGAGAGCTGGAAGAACGAAATACGCCGCAACTCGGAGCTGCTGGTAAGGACGCTGGGGGATTTCGGAATTGAGTCCCGGGTGGTCAACGTGAACCGGGGACCGGTCATCACCCTCTACGAGATGCAGATTGCGCCGGGCATCAAGGTAAACAAGATCGTGGCGCTGGCGGACGACATCGCCATGGCCCTGGCGGCCTCCCGGGTGCGAATCGTGGCCCCCATTCCGGGCAAGTCGGCCGTCGGCGTGGAGGTTCCCAACCTGATTCGGGAGATGGTGACCATGGGGGACATCATCAAGTCCCCGGAGTACCAGGCTCAGACGGGGCGGCTCAAGGTGGCCCTGGGAGAGGACATACTGGGAAGGCCCGTTACGCTGGATCTCAAGAAGCTTCCGCATCTGCTGATCGCCGGGGCTACGGGATCGGGCAAATCGGTCTGCGTAAACGCCATCATATCCAGCCTCGTCTACAACTACGATCCCAATTACGTCCGTTTCATCATGGTTGATCCAAAAATGGTTGAACTGCAGCTGTACAACGGGCTTCCCCATATACTCACGCCGGTCATCACGGAACCTCATGTGGCGCCCAAGGCGCTCAAGTGGGCCATGTTCGAGATGGAGCGCCGCTACAGGCTGCTGGCGGAACTCAACACCAGGGACATCGACAAGTACAACGAGAAGGTGGCGCGCCACGGCAACGAGCGGGAGCGTCTGCCCTACATAGTCGTCATCATGGACGAGCTGGCGGATTTGATGATGGTGGCGGCAAAGGAGATCGAGGGATACATCACACGCATCGCCCAGAAGGCCCGGGCCGTGGGGATTCACCTGGTGCTGGCCACACAGCGGCCCTCGGTGGACGTCATCACGGGGATCATCAAGGCCAATTTCCCGGCGCGTATTGCCTTCCAGGTGGCCCAGAAGACGGACTCACGCACCATCATCGATCAGAACGGGGCGGAAAAACTCCTGGGCAAGGGGGACATGCTCTATCAGTCGCCCACCAGCTCCTTCCCGGTGCGCGTGCAGGGGGCTTTCATCTCCGAGGACGAGATCATCCGAATCGTGCAGCACCTGCGCAAGATGGCCAAGCCCGCCTACATAGACATCGAGCAGAGCCTCTTCTCCTCGGAAGAGGAGGACAGCGACGACGACTTCGACGACGCCCTCTTCGTGGAGGCTCTCAAGATCGTGGAAGAGACCAAAAAGGCCTCCGCTTCCTATCTGCAGAGGCGGCTCAGCATCGGGTACAATCGGGCGGCGCGGATCATCGAGCTGATGGAGGACCGGGGATACGTGGGGCCGCAGCAGGGCAGCAAGCCCCGGGAGGTCTTCATCTGACGGAGGGGATCACTCCTCCTCGTTCTTGTATTTGACCACCTTTCCCTTGACGACATAGAGATCCACCGTCCCCACAATCCAGTAATGCCGCTCGCGCCACCAGGATATCTCCACCAGGTTGTCCCCGGCCTTTTCGTGAATCGCGTTGGACACCGCCTCCTGCAGGGTGGCCCTCCGGGTTACCGGGATGAACCAGAAGAGGTGAAAACTGCTGCTCTCCCCCCGTATCTCCTCCAGCACCGTGTATTTTTCCGCCTTCATGGGATAGGCCGAGGGACTCACACCCCCCGGGTGGCGCTGCAGGCGCAGGCATCCGGCGGCGGTGCAGAGGATCAGCAGGGCCGACACGGCAAGCAAATCTTTCCCTTTCATCACATCACCTCTGCCTTCGGGATTTTTTACCCTTTCCCTTTATGATGCCGGTATCCGCCGGGGGCGTGCCCAGCTTGACGGCCTCCCCCTCGATGCGGAAGGTGGTGACGCCGAAGAGAACGAACCAGCGGTAGGTCTCGTAGCAGTGCACGTCGATCAGCGCGTCGCCCCCCTTTTGCGCAACCGCTTCCTTGAGGGCCCTCTCGATGTCGGGGCGGCCCCACATCCAGAGACCCAGGAAGGAGAAGGCGCTGTCGGTTCCCTCCGCCTTGCCGAGCTTCTTCTCCACCACCTTTCCCTGCAGGGGGGTCGTGGAGGGGGTAAGGCAGATGGGTGATGTGCTGCAGGCCGTGACCAGCAGGAGTGCGGCGGAGAGGACGGTGACGGGCAGTATCTTCATTCTTATTGTCATGACTCGCTCCTTGTTTTCCAAAAAGTTAAAATTTCACTTCTACGCCGAAATTGGGGATGATCCCCATGATGGGATTTTCCGTATCCTTTTTGATCTCCGGGTTGGTGTCGCTGTAGGGATAGCGATAGTCCCATTTCATCGAATTTTTGGGAACGTGATTGTAGATGTTCAGCACCTCCACGTACCAGCTGACGTATCCCCAGGAATAGTAGCGTGTGTAGCTGTAGCGCACGTCCAGCCGGTGATCGTTTTCGAAATAGGCGGAGTAGGGATAGCCGGTACTGGCCGTCCAGCGCTCCTTGCCGGGATGCGTTAGGGAATACTGGTCGTCCCTCTTGGCCCCGGTGATGGGAGTGTAGGGCGTGGAGGTGTAGTACTGAAACTTGCCGCTCAGGGTGTGCTTGCCGCGGAAATTCTGGGTCTTGAAGCTGTAGCCCAGCACCGTTTTAAAGGCGTGGCGCTGCTCGTACTGGTAATTGGTCCACTGATCGCCGTAGGGGTCGCCCACCTGATTGGCTGTGATTCCGTAGAGGCCGGCCTCCGTGGGCAGCCCGGATTTGTGCCGGGACCGGGTGTAGGTGTAATTGGTCCACCCGAAGAGCCCCAGCTCGTTCTCACGCTGATCCTTGCGGATCATGATCTCAAATCCCTTGGCGCGGATCTGTCCCGTGCTCATGCCGTCCAGCCGCGTCCCGTCGGGCTGGTAATGGGAATAGCCCTCGGCCAGGTCCCGGAAACTGTTGTAGAAAGCCTCGGTCTTGACGACGAAGAGCCCCAGCTTCTGCTCTATCCCCGCCAGGCGGTGTATGGCCCGCTCCGGCTTGAGCTCCTTGCCCAGGGCGGTAACCTGGGGCGCCTCCGAGAAGAGGAAGGGGTTGGTCTGGAAGAAATAGCTGTACTGGCCCCCCGCCAGGGAGAGGGTCGTCTCCGTGGGCAATTCGTAGCTGATCATTCCCCGGGGGTCCACGATGGACTGCCCGGTTCGTTTGAAATACTCAGCCCGCACTCCGGGGACCAGGGTGAACCCGAACCAGCGGGCCTTCATCTCCCCGTATCCCCCCAGGGTGTAGTTCGTAACCGTGATGTCCAGGGGGACGGCGGTATGCAGGTTGGGATCGGCGAGGTTGAAGTCCTCGCTCTGCGTCGTGTTCATGATGGTCTTTCCCTTGGCCTTGAAATGGTAGTAGGTGTACTCAAAACCGCCGGAGAGATCGAAATGTTTCTTGATGACCTCCAGTTTGAACCGGTCCTTGGCTCCGTAGATGTAGGGATAGCTGTTCACCCGGATGTCCTTGAAGGCATCCGCCACCCCCTCCGCCGGAATGTCCAGGTAGGTGTAGTAGTGCAGCAGGGCGCTGTAGGCCATGAGACGGTTGGTGAACTTTTCCGAGGGCTGGAAGGTGTAATAGATCCCTTGGCTGTGGGAGGTCCAGTTGACCTTGAATTTGGCCCCCACCAGGAGCGGGTCGTCCCCCTCGTCGGGCTTGATGAAGTCGCTGGAGTCCAGGACCTTCAGGTAATCGTGGCTTCCCATGAAGAAGAGGGTGATGGAATGGTCGCTGTTGAGATAGTATTTCATCTTGGTCTGATAATCCCAGTACTGGGGAACCACGGAGGGCTTTTCCCCGGTGATGGCCTTGACGATATAGGGTATGAAGATCGACAGGTATCCCACCCGCCCGGAGGCGATGACGTACCCGGCGTTCTGCATATCCTTCTGCTCCTCCGGAACGTAGTAGGGCGAGGCAAAATGGACCTGTCCCGTCTTGTCCTTCAGTATGGGCGCCTGGATGAGGGCCGAAGCGGAGATGAGCCCGACGTCGGTATACCCTCCGAACTCCTTGACGCTGTCCACGGTGTTGATGTCTATAATTGCGGAATTGGCCGAGCCGTACTGGGCGGGAAAGGCGGAGGCGTAGAGGTCGATCTCCCGGATCAGGTTGTTGTTGATCACCGAGTGTATTCCCCCGAAGTGCATCGGGTTGTAGACGGGGATGTCGTCTATGAAGTACTTGTTGGCCAGGAAATTTCCCCCCCGGATGACCAGGGGCCCGAAAAACCCGTTGGTGCGTATGACGCCGGGCAGGGAGGTGAGGGCATTGACGGAATCACCGAAGGAGCCCGGCACCTCCTTGAGGTTTTTCTTGGTCATGGTGTGGCGGCCCACCTTCTGTATGTCCCGCTCCCCCTCGATGGTCAGTCCGGCGCCCTTGACCGTGCGGGGCTGAAGGTAGAAGTTCTGCGTCCTGTCGCCTTTTACATCGAGTTTAAGGCTCCGGGACTGGAGGTCCGATGAGAGCAGGCGGACTGTATAGTTGCCCGGCCCGGGCAGTACTATGCTGTAGGAGCCGCTCCTGTCTGTGTAGGTTTTCAGCCGGGCCTCCACGAAGACGACGGTTACCATGTCCACGGGCTTTCCGTTGGCACTGTTGTAGACCTTGCCGCTGACTGTTATCCCCTTGCCCCCCTGGGCCAGCAGGAGATTCGGGTCCGGCACAAGGAGGTACGCCATGCACAGGGCAGCTGACAGGATCAGTCCCGGGAGTGAGAGTTTCTTGTTCTTCATGCTCATAACCTTATCCTTAATTAAGCCTGAACTGCAGCGGCATTTCCATCTTCACCGGCGTCTGCTTGCCGTTGACGATGGGCGGTGTAAAGCGGACGCTCTTGAGTATCTTCAGGGCATCCCGCGCGAAGGCCTTTGAGATGCTGCTGTGTTTGTCCGGGGGCAGGTCCTTGGAGAGTCTTATTCCCAGGATGTTGACCCTCTTGACCCTGCCGTTGGAGGCGATGAGTATCTCCACCTTCAGCGTGGCCTCCACGTTTTCATCCTTCGCGACCTGGGGGTAGGACTTCATCAGCTTCCCGATGGGACGCGGAGGGGCAACGTTGGGGAAGATGGCGAGGTCCACCGCATTGGCATCATCGGAGGTTCCCACGGCCTTGTCTACGTATTTTTCCGGTGTGGAACTGGTCTTGTCGGTCACCGCGATGTCCGGCTTTACCACGCGCCGGGGGGCCCGCATCTCGATCTTCTCCATGTCGATGAACTCGATCCGGTCCGACGGCATCAGATCCTCCGAGGATATATCCGGAGACGTGGTGTAAAACAGGAGCAGGCTGATGATCATGACCGAGAAAAATAGGGAGAAGAAATAGGGATGCCGGTCCTCCCAGTCCGATACCCTCCTGAGGGTTTCCAGGAAGTAGTGATGTATCTCGTAGTTCATGTTGTTCATGGCTTATCCTTCCTCGCTTCCGAGATGAAGGCGACGTTGAGAAAATCCTGTTCCTTCAAAACGTCCAGGAGCGGGCGGATCTGGCGGTATTCCAGATTGCGGTCGGCGGTGATGGAGATCACGTGCTCCTTCTCCGACTGCCGCATGGCCAGGTTGTCGCTGATCTCCTGGAGGGTCATCTGCTTGCCGTCCATGTAGAGAGCCCCCTGTTTAGAGACAGTGATGTAGAGGCCCTCCTGGTCGATGCTCTGGGTCTGCGCCAGGGGGAGGTTGACCTCGACGCCCTTGGGCGGTTCCGTCGAGGTGGAGGCCATGAAGAAGACCAGCAGGAGCAGGGCGATGTCGCCGGCGCTGGCGCCCAGCACGAAGGGTCTCAACTTCAGCAGAAAGGATCTTTTGTTTCCGGGTTTACGGTTCATGCTCATCCTCCTCAGCGCCGGTCGTCGTTTTTCAGGGAGATGCGGCTGATACCGCTTTCCCGCGATACGCTCAGGGTATCCACCAGCCTCTCGTACCTTACCCCGGGATTCATGTGAATGATTGCGATGATGTCCCGGTTCGCCTTCTTCCGCAGTATCAGCCTTGTCTTGAGGTCCTCCCGGGACAGATGCATCCCCTCCATCATGAAACCCTGGTTGAGCGGTTGAATATCCACCAGCTGTCGTGCCTCCACCTGCACCACGCCCGCCGTTTTGGAAGGCAGGGAGAAGAAGATGCCCTCCTTGAGGATAAAGGAGGCGGTGACGATGAAGAAGATCAGGAGATTGAAGGAAAGGTCCCCGATGGACGTGGTGTCGAAGCTCTCATAGGGCCTTGGCTGGGAGTGCCGGCGTGCCTTTCTGCGTAGATAGTAGTTGTAGAACATGATCTCCTCGCTCAGGCACTGGTTTCGGATTCCGTTTTCATGGGCTGATTCCAGGAAAAACGCGGCAGATGACCGGTCTTCTGGGAGGCCAGCTTGTCCGTCTTCGCATAAAGGGTCTGGATGAAATGGGTGTATAAATGGAAGAAGGCCAGGGTGGGCACCGCTACGGCAAGACCCCCGGCGGTGGTGATCAGGGCGATCTGTATGCCCACGGCTACGACCTTGGCGTTTACGGTGGTGGCGGCGGCGATGGCGGCAAAGGCGCCGATCATCCCTTGCACGGTCCCGAAGAAGCCGATGACCGGGGCCAGGTTTCCCACGCCGTTGAGCAGCGCCATCCCCCTCTCCACGGAATGGAAGTAGTTCTGCATGCGTCCGTTGATCTCGTCGTCCAGTTCCTCGCGGAAACGGGCGTCGGTGTCCGCGACGAGGGAGTCGATATGCGCCTCCAGAACCCGGTCGTCCCAGAGCCGGTTGCGCAGGAAGTAGATGGTCCTCTCAATGATGATGGTCAGGCCCACGAGTCCCAGCAGGAGGATCGGCCACATGAGTATTCCCCCCTGGCGGAAGGTGGTAAAGAGATTGCCTGAGGTCCCGTTGGAAGCGGGTTCCTTTTTTCCGTTCTCGGCGGGTTTTTCCTGGGGTGACAGCGTCTTTTCCTGCGGGGCGGCAGATTCTCCCTGGGCGTAAATCAGCGGGGCCGTCAGGGCAAAGGCCAGCAGGGCGGAAAGCAGAAGGGCCAGGATGAGCTTGAGGTGTTTTCGGTTCATGGTTCATTCTCCTTGGTACGGTTATGGGTTAAACCTGTCAGTTCGGGGATTGACCGCACATCACCCCCCTGCTTTTTCTTCCTTAAACTATAGGGAGGGCGATGGGACAGTACAGCATACAACTTCTCTGATGAGACAGTAGGAATATAGCCTGGGGAGATTAAAGAGAGATTAAAGGAAGATTAATGTTTATTAATATTACGGTTTTTCGGGAAAAAAAGGAAAAAAGTCGTTCCCTGGCCCTCCCGGCTGTCCACGGTAACCTTCCCTCCGTGGAGATCGAGGATTTTCCGTACGATGGTGAGACCCAGGCCTGTTCCGCCGGTCAGGCTGGACCGGGATTTGTCCACCCGGTAAAAGCGGTCAAAGATACGGGGGAGGGAGCGCTCCGGGATGCCCTCGCCGTTGTCCCGGATGATGAAGACGGCGCCCGGAGGGGTTTTCTCCGGCAGTTCCTGCCATTCCTCCAGGCTCAGGGAGACGGACCCGCCTTCCGGAGTGTACTTGACGGCGTTGACGATGAGGTTGCTGAAGAGCCTCTTCAGTAGAGCCGCATCCCCCCTCAGGGCGATCTCCGCAAGATGCTGTATGTTAAGAGCGATGTTCTTCCCGGCGGCCAGCGGGGATAACTCCTCGAAGACCTCCAGCAGCACCTTGTCCAGATCCGTTTCCCGGAATCCCTCGGCGATGTCCGCCGAGTCCATGCGGGAGAGGAAGAAGAGGTTTTCGATGATACGGTTGAGCTTGTCGATCTCCTCCAGTATGCTGCGGAGTATGTCCCGGTATTCCTCAGTGGGTCTCTCATGACGCAGGCAGACCTCGATCTCCCCCTTCATGATGGTCAGGGGGGTCTTGATCTCGTGGGACACGTCGTCGGAGAACTGCCGTATCTGATTGAAGGATGTCTCCAGCCGGGCGATCATGCCGTTGAGGGTTTCCGAAAGTTCCCCGATCTCGTCGCGGCTCTCGATGGTCTCCAGCCTCAGGGATAGGTCCTGGGCGGTGATTTGCCGCGTGGTGGTGACGATTTTCCGGACGGGGGCCAGGGCCCTTTTGACGAAGAGATAGCCCAGCCCGGCGATGACGGCCAGCAGAAACGGTCCCAGGAGAATGAATTTCAGCAGAAGTTTTGCCAGGGTGATGCTGATGTACTGCATGGACATGCCCATCTGTAAAATGTACTGCTGACCCTCCCGGTCGTGAACCTTCATGCTGACCACCCTCAGGGGGAAGGGAAAGACCTCCCGGGCGGTCTCGATGTGCGTCCGCCCCTCACGGAGGGCGGCAAAGGCCTCGGGAGAGAGGGGGATGCGCTTGTCCTGCAGAGCTATGTTGCGTATAACGATAAGGGGATCGTCGCTGAGTTGCCGGGGGTAGTCCCTCAGCTGTCCGTAGGAGGAGCTGAGGAAGAAGTCATTGCGTATCCGGCTGTTGAATTCCGCCCGGTAATGGCCCAGGTCCGAGGCCGTTTTCCTGAGCTCGTTGTCGAATTTTTCTATTATGCTCCGGTCGTATATCGCATGGGAAAAGTTGATGTAGATGAAGGTAAAGAAACCCAGTATGAGAAGGGCGCTGATGGCGATGAACTGGAAGACGAGACGGGACCTCAGGGACATGTTCATGATCACAAACGCCGCACGCTATTCCTTCAGAACATAACCGAGGGAGCGGATGGTGTGGATGAGCTTCTTCCCGTGCTCCCGGTCGATCTTGTTCCTCAGATGGTGAAGGTAGACGTTGACGGTGTTGGCGGCTGGATCGTAGTTCATGTCCCATACGTGTTCGATGATCTGTGTCTCCGTGAGGACCCGGCCTGCGTTGCGCATCAGGTATTCCAACAGGGAGTATTCCTTGCCCGTCAGGGATATCTCCTTTCCCGCCCGGGTAACGCGGCGCGAAACGGGATCGAGCTCCAGGTCTGCGATCCTGAGGGTCTCGGTCCGGTAGCTTTGGGAGCGGCGCAGGACGGCCCTCACGCGGGCCAGCAGTTCCTCGAAGGAGAAGGGCTTCGTCAGGTAGTCATCCGCCCCGGTGTTGAGGCCTAGGACCTTGTCTTCCAGCCGGTCCCGGGCGGTCAGCATCAAAATGGGTGTATGGGAGCCCGAGGCCCGTATCCCGCGGCAGACCTCCAGGCCGTCCTTTACCGGGAGCATCACGTCCAGGATGATGACATCGTAGGGATTCTCCAGGGCCCAGTGCAGACCGTCCTCTCCGTCGCTGGAGAGGTCCACGGCATACTGTTCCTCCTCCAGCCCCTTCTTGATGAAAGCGGCCACCTTGGGATCGTCTTCGATGATCAGAACCCGCACGATAGTATCCTTTTCTCCTCCGGGCCTGTGCCCTGTGAAATAACAAAAGGCCTCCCCTCTTAACATTTCGGAAGGAAGGGGGGATGGCCCGTTTGACTCATTTCCTCCGCATCCTACAGAAGAGCCCCGCAGTTTTCAAATCATTTTTGATATTGGATTTGACGCGATGTAACGCCCGTGGCAGAATAGCCCCTCATCATTCCCCGTTGAGGAGAGGTACTATGAACGTCCCGCTAATACTCCTTCTGCTGATGCTGTCCCTGGCGGTTTCCTGCACATCGGACCGCCGATCCCCTGGGAGCGCCCATCAGGATTCCCCCGGTCCGGGGCATAACAGCGCAATTCAGCTGATGGCCTTCAGCCCCGGCGGCCAATACCTCGCCTCGGCCGACAGCATGGGATTCGTGAAGATCTGGCGGGTATCCAGCCGGACCCTCCAGGCGGACCTGCCTCGTATAAACGCGTGGGGCACCCTGCAATCCCTGGCAGTGGATGACCGGGCGAGGGTGAGGGTGCTGATCAACGCCGGTTATGAATACAGCGTCTGGGATTCCGAAAAGAAGGGGGTGATACTGCGGAAGAAGTGTCCCGGTCTCAATTTCGGGGCGCTCAGCGGCAATGGAAAGATCGCCGCCCTCGTCCTGAAGGGAAAGAAGGAGGTGTTTCTCTGGGACCTCGAAGGAAAGCGCGCGCTTCCCCCCCTCAAGGGGCAGAAGGGGGAAATGGTGCATGTGGCTCTGACCCCCGATGGGCGTTACGCCGCAGCCGGGGGGTATCTCAAGGATCCCTCGGCCCGGGTATGGGATGTAAATGCCGGCAGGGAGCTCCGCTCCTTCTCGCCGGGTTCCGAGGGAGTCTTCCGGGTGGCCCTCAGCCGTGACGGGGCTCTCCTGATCACTGAGGGCTATGACAAGGTTTTGAGCGTATGGAATGTCAAGACCGGCAAAAAGGTCTCCAGCTCCCCCCATACGGGCCAGATATCCCATCTGTCCCTCAGCCGTGACGGGAAGCGCCTGGGAATGCCGGGCTTCAGCTGGTTTTACAGCTTCATGATCCGCGACGCGGAGAACGGCAAGGCCCTCTATACCCATAAGGAAAAATACGGAACCGGGGATTCCCTCGTCATGGCGGGCCATCTCCTCTTCAGCCCGTCGGAAGACCTGATGGTCTTCGTGGAGGGGCAGGGCAATCTGGTCTTCTGGGATGTCGGGAAAGAGAAGCCCGTAGCCCGCATTGAGGGCCGCTACACCGGATACGCCCGGGTCGTCTTCGACAGGAACGGTCGATTCGCCGCCGCGCGTTCCCACGCCTCGGGAAGAATCGTCCTCTGGAATGCCGCGGATTTCGGGTTTGTCCGGGAGATTGACGACGGTCACGAGGGCGGTTCCCTGCTGGGATTTTCCGCCGACGGGAAGGAGATCATCTCCTGGGTTTCCGGGGGCGTCATGAAATTCTGGGAGCTTAAGGGGGGCGATTATCGGAGGGAGACCCTCTCTGTGGAGGGAGGCGGGGGATACGCCTACATGCCCTCTCTCAGCAACAACGGAGATACCCTGGCCTGCCTCACTGGCAAAACGACCGTGGCCTGGGTTTCCCTGAAGGGCCTGGAAAATAATGCCCGGCGGATGAGGATCCCCGCCGGAGGGCGTATCACTGCATTGAAGATCAGCGATGACGGGAAGATCTTCGCCTGCGGCCTTGATGAGGGAGGGCTCTATCTCCTCAACGCCGAAGGAGAGGTGCAGCATCATATCAAACGGGGTCATCGGGGCAGTGTCCGCAGCCTCGCTTTCAGTCCCGACGGGAACCTGCTGGTTTCCGGGGGCGGAACCCCTTCTTCCGCCCGGGAGAAGGGAGACTTCAGTGTGAATATCTGGGACGTCGAGAGGGGTAAACTCCTGAAAAAGGGCCGGGGGCACCGGGAGCCGGTTATTGGTCTCGGATTCCTTCCGGGGGGCGAACAGTTCCTCTCCTTCA
>CALCJG010000158.1 GCA_937967705.1 uncultured Spirochaetia bacterium | reverse complement strand
CCCCCCCCGGATACGGAGTGACCGCTCGCCGATTTCCAGCGAGGCGCCCATCTGCTCCAGGATGCGAATCACCTCCTTGTCTCCCTGAGTGTCCCGGAAGTCCAGTCCCCTCAGGACCAGATCAGCCCCGGTCACTCCCGCGGCCACGGCAAAAAACGTGGCGGAGGAGAAGTCCGCAGGGATGGGAAGATTGAAAGCGCGATAAGCCTGCCCCCCCCGGACAAAGAAGCGCCGGCAATCGTCGTTTATAAGTTCTATCCCCAGCTGCGAGAGCCATCCCAGGGTCATCTCCACGTAGGGAGCCTCGTTGAGGAGGGGCACCTCGATCTCCGTGTTTCCCCGGGCCAGGGGTGCGGCGATGAGCAGCGATGTAAGATACTGAGACGTGACCGCCTCCACGGAGGTTCTGCCTCCGGTCATGGCTCCGCTGATCACCAGGGGCGGCCTGCCGTTGCCCCGGGTGGACCGGGCCTCGGCCCCCAGGTCTCCCAGACATTTCAGGAGACCCTCGGCGGGCCGGCTGCGAATCTGCCCGTCCCCTGTAAAGACGGTAATCCCCTCGATGAGGGCGGCTATCCCCATGCCGATGTATAGGGTCGTGCCGGAGTTTCCCACATCGATGACATCGCCGGGAACCGGAAGCCTTCCGCCGGTACCCCGGACTCTCCAGAGGCCCTTTTCCTCCCGCACATCACCCCCCATCATCCTTACCATGTTGAGACAGGAACGGGTATCCGAGGAGTCCAGGGGATTCAGCAGAGCTGATTCGCCCTCCGCCAGCAGACCCAGAACCAGCGCCCGGATGGTATGGGACTTGGACCCGGGAATGGTTACCTCACCGTGAAGGGAGGAAGGATGGACGAGAAACCTCATGACGTTCTTCACCTCGCAATTGATCAGGGCTGCGGCGCGGCTGACGGAAAGGGCAGGCATGGACTATCCGCCCCGGACGGCCATAAATCAAGAACATTTTTATCATTGATCAGATGTTTTTTTCTTGTATTATAGCAGGCGGCAGGGGATCGTCTTGCGAAAGTCGGAAGAAAGAGGCGTCGGTCCATGATACATCTCCCCGGGGAAACCCGAGGTTTATACGGCACAGGGTCCGCGGAGAGAGGATTCCTGCGGCCATGAAGATCGAGGGATTTCTCTGGAAGACCCTTTCCATTCAGAAAAGCGAGCTGAGGTTCTCCCTGTCGCTGTTTCTCCTTTATCTGCTCTCCGGCTCCTTTTACGCCATCGGACAGATATTCAGCGAGACGGTTTTCCTCAAGGCCTACGGGGCCGAGGGGCTCTCGAAGTTTTTCATCTACAACGGCATCGCCCTCATCCTCGGAGGCATCATCTACAATTCCCTTTTGCTCCGCCTGTCCCTGAAGAGGGGGTACGTGGCCCTCATCCTTTTTTTCAGCGGTCTCATCCTGGGTGCTTCCCTTCTGCCCTTCGACGAGCTGCCCTGGCTTCCCTTCTATCTTTTCCTCGGGAATTACGTGATCACCTCTTTCCTGGACATCCACTTCTTCAATTACGCATTCCAGTATCTCTCCCTGAGAAGTTCCAAGCGTCTCCTACCGCTGCTCATGGGGGGGGGCAAGATGGGAGGCATCCTGGCGGGATTTCTGATCTTCAGCCACTTCTACACGGACATCTCCAACTGGGGCATCAAGGCCTGGTATCTCAACGGGTTTCTCCTGATCCTTCCCATCGTCCTCCTCGGTTATCTCAACAAGGCACCGACCCAGAAGTATCTTCCCCGGAGGAGACTTCAGGAGGACATGCCTGTCAGCGAAAAGCTGGCCAGGAGTCTCAGGCTCTCCTTTTCCTCACCGCTGTTTACCTATTCCCTGCTGGCGGTTTTTATCATGGCCGTCGTCAACCAGATCGCGGAGTTCTACTCCGCCAGGATATTCAACAGCCTCTTCACGGAGAAGCAGGACCTGGCCCGCTTCCTCAGCGCCTACACCCTGACCGCCGATTTCATCACCCTGGCGGCTCAGATATTCATCGCTTCCCGAATCATTCAGGGGCTGGGTGTCAAAAGGGCCAACTACATCTATCCCTCCACCTTCCTCGGGTTCATCGCACTGCTGGTTTTCTGGCCGGGTCTTTGGGGAGGGATTCTCCTCCGGTTCTTCCGCAAGAATCTCAGCCTCATGCTGCGCACCCCGCTTTTCAACATCCTGCTTTCCGCGGCACCCAAGGAACGTCAGACGGAATTCAAATCCTTCCTGAGCGGCATCATATCCCCCCTGGGGATGATCACCGGGGGCGCTCTTCTCCTGGCCATCATCCGCGGCAATACGGCCCTTGTCGGTTTCGCCATAGCCGTTTCGGCCGGCGCCCTATACCTTCTCCTTACCGGCTTTCAGAACCGAGCCTACATGGAAGCCCTCAGGGAAAGGCTTTCCGGTGATTTCAGGGAGGATGCGGAAACGGATCTGAAAGTCTCCGAATACGCCCCCTTTCTCCGGGACCATGCATCCGCGGAAGGCAATCTGGAATTTCTGGAACTTCTTTTCAACGAACGGGGCATAGGGGAGATAGCGCCCGTACTGACCGACCACTTCAGCCGGCTCCATCCCGAGACACGGAAGAACCTTCTGCGCCTGGCTCCTTCACTCCCCAGGGAACCGCGGACAAAACTCCTGGAAAAAGCCCTGAGGGACAGGGAACTCACCGTCCGATGCCTGGCCTACGGCCCTGTACACGGGCTCCCCTACAGGGAACGCATCGGGATCCTTCCGGATACCCTGCCGGAGGGAAGCGAATCCGAGAGACTGGTCCTCGAGATACTCCGCATCAACAAGGAAAAGGACTTCGAAACACTGGCCGAGAAAAGCGACGAGATCATGAAACACCTGACAATTCTCCGGGACGAGGCCTTGAAGGACCGGGAAAAGATCCCCGAGTTTCTCACCTTCCTGCAGATACTGCAGCCGTCGCATTACCTGGATCCGCTCTACGAGGTCTCCATCCGCACCCGTGACCGGCTCTGCCTGGAAATGCTCATACCCCATGCCGCCCATCTGATCGACCGGCGGGCCCTGCGCATACTCCACGCCCTCAGGAGTTCACCCCTCGGCCACATGTGCAATTACATAGACCTGCGGGGAAATCTCCTCGAGATTCAGAAACTGATGCTGCTGGATCTGCGCGGGGGCATACCCGACCGGCAGATGGCCCGAATCTTCCGCCCGGACGAGAGGGCCCGACGCCTGATTCTGAAACGCCTCGGCGGAAGCCGGTCCTACGCCCGGCAGTCACAATATCTGAACTACCTGATGAGCCTGGAAATCAAATCACCCCGGGAGATGAAGGGTTATATCAACAGAACCGTTGAGAGGATCGAGATCCTGACCTCCGAGACAGCCGCCATACCCTGCCTCGTCAGTGACGGGAACGGCCCCGCGGGGATAGCGGCCCGTTTCCTGGAACGGGTCTGGCGGGACGAGATCGAGCTGCGCAAGCGGCTGATCCTAAAGGCCATCTCCCTCATCACCGGTGCCGACGTGGACCAGGCCTATGACTCGACCCTGTTCCTGAGGGAAAGGGACATCATCAACTACATTCTGGAATACATAGAAACCTCGGAACCGGGATTAAGAAGGACCCTCTCCCTTTTCGAGGAGGCAGGCACGACACCGCTCTGTCCCTCCACCCGGGAAGACCGCATCCCCCTACTTCCCTCCCCCGATTCCGTCCGGCAATCGACGCGCTTCGCTCCCGGACTCGCGGTGTTCATACGCCACTGCCTGAGTATCCTCGCCCCGACGAACGGGGAACCGGCCGCAGCGCAATCCCCAGAAACCCGTGCCAAGGAGGCGCTTATGCTTACCACCATGGAAAAGATGCTCTTTCTCAAGGGCAATCCCCTCTTCCAGGAAATGAACCTGCAGGACCTTCTGCATATCGCCCACATTACCCAGGAATATGACATCCCCGCCGGGAAGACCCTCATTCAGGAGGGGGAGACGGGGGATGAACTCTACATCATCATCGAGGGGGAAGTGGAAATCACCAAGCAGAACCGGCTGATCAGCACGCTGGGGAGCGGGAGCTGCATCGGGGAACTCTCCATCATAGACCGGGAACCCCGCAGTGCCCGGGCTCACACCAGGACCAGGACCCGGATACTCTCCATTCTGAGAAAGGATTTCTTGTTGACTTTAAAGGAAAACCCGACGATATCCATTAATGTGATGCAGGTAATCACACAGCGCCTGCGCCACATGCTTCAG
>CALCJG010000157.1 GCA_937967705.1 uncultured Spirochaetia bacterium | reverse complement strand
TCCCGGCCCCAGGCGAGCGGGCCCTACTACGGGCTGGAGCAGCTCATCCACGAGGTGGCGATCATGGACAAGCCGGTACGGCCCCTCATCGACAGAGCCGGCATCGTGGGGGATGACGGGGAGACCCATCACGGACTTTTCGATATCAGCATGATCAGGAGCATCCCGAACTTTGTCTTTCTGGCTCCGAGCAGCGGCAGGGAACTGCGCGACATGATTTATTTTGCTGCCGATTACGACAAAGGTCCTATTGCCATACGCTACCCCAGGGGATCCGTCGATGTCGACTCCATCTCATTCGAAGAACACAGCCGTTTCGAACCGGGTAGGATCCGGGTTGTGAAGAACGGTACAGATCTGGCGGTTTTTGCCCTGGGAGACATGCTGGAGAAAGCGTTGTCCCTTCGTGAGTTCCTGGAACCGGAAGGGATTTCGGTGGGTGTTGCGGATCTCCGCACCATCAAACCCCTGGATGTGAGGGGCATTGAGAAAATGATACTAAAGTCAAAATATTTCATTACCATGGAGAACGGGTATATCCAGGGCGGTGTGGGGGAATACATTCTGGGCAGTATTCGGAGGGATCTGCGGGAGAGATGTCTCTTCTCGGCAGGATTCCCCGATGAATTTATCACCCACGGCAAGGTCCAGGAATTATATGAAGCCTATGGGTTGGGAAACAGGGACCTCATGGCAAAGATATTATCCGTATTTCATCAGAAACATGCCTACCAAAAGAGAACTAAGGTTAGACGTATATCTCACTGAATCTGGCAAATCAGAATCAAGGGAAAAGGCCAAACGGGAAATCCTTGCCGGCTGGGTTAGGATTAATGGGGAAACCGTGCATGATCCCTCAAGACCGGTTGCAGGGGATGAGTCCATCAACGTGGAGAGGCCCCAGGGTATTTATGTGAGCCGAGGGGGGGAGAAGCTGGCCCATGCCCTGGAGGTTTTTCCCATTACCGTTCGGGAAAGGGTCGCGGCGGATCTCGGCGCCTCGACAGGAGGGTTTACACATTGTCTCCTGGAGGCCGGCGCAAAAAAGGTTTATGCCGTGGATGTGGGATACGGACAGTTGGATTACCGGTTGAGGATGGACGAACGGGTCGTCGTTTTCGAGAGGACTCATGTCAACAGTCTGCAGAGGGAACAGTTCGAAGTAAAGCCCGATCTGGTGACGGTTGATCTCTCGTTTATTTCTCTTCTGCGAATCATCGATCATCTTATTCTAACTTTTGCCCCCGCTGAGGGGATTATCCTTATCAAACCTCAATTCGAGGCTTTCCCGGGGGAGCACAAAAAAGGAGTAGTCAGGCATCGGGAGGTCCACAGGGACATTCTGAAACGGGTACTCTTTGCCCTGTTCGAAAGGGATCTGGGGTTTCAGGGATTGACCTATTCTCCCATCAAGGGCCCCAAGGGGAATATTGAGTTTTTCCTTTTCTGTACAATAGGCAGAGAGGAAAAGTCCATCCGTCCGGTCGAAGAATTATCCGCTCTCATTGAGGATGTCGTCTTAAAGGCGCATGAAAAACTGGGATAATCCATGTCTATTTCGGGACGGAACATTTTTTTTATTGACCGCGATATTGACTTCCTTTTTAATAAGGTCAGTTCATTATGGGGTGATGTGATCAAGGGTTTGGTAAAGGTTTATGCTTAGAGTTCCGGGAAATAAAATCTTAATCGCGCTGGCCGTCTTATTCCTGTCGGTGCAGGGAGTATATGCGCTGAATGAAAAGAAGATAGTGGCGTATCCAGTACCCTTCAATCCTGACAGGCAGACCCTCAAGATAGGGTATGTGGGAGTTACACCGGATAGTCTCACTAAAGTCAAAATTGAGATTTTCGATATCAATGGGGATCGTGTATATTCCTATGAACAGACCTCCCTGACCACGCCGATTATCTGGAATGGGCGCAACAGCACTGGTCGCATTGTGAAGACCGGTATGTATATCATCAAAATAGTGATAGAGGATTCCAACACCGGTGATCATGGAAAGAAGATCATTCGGATTCTGGTGAATCGATAGTAAGATTATCCATATGAGAAAAATCATCGAAAGAATACTCCTGACTGCCGTCTTTGCTCTCACTCTGCAGTTTTTCCATCTCGAGACGCTCAGCGCCCGGGATGACGCCGGAAGCCGGGCTGCCTTTACGCGCGGGGGATGGGTCGGAGCGAGGTACGTAGCTATGGGCAAAGCGGCGGAGGTCGTTGTCGATGATGTCTTCGCCATTTATTGGAACCCGGCAGGATTAACGGGATTGAAAGAGAGGGAGAAACTCTCCCCTGATGAGATTAAAAGCCGTGCCAAGAAGGGGGATATAGAATCCATATCTGAAGAGGACCTGATCAAATTCTCCGATGAGAAAAGCTCCAAAAAGGCATTCCAGCTGGGGTTTTCCGGGGCGATGCTGGATCTGGAAAGGGACGCCGGGTTCGGGGGGGTCGCTTTCAGCCTCTTCGGGGGTGTCATGGGCGCTGGCGCCTATTCCATACAATCGAAGAATATTGAATCCCGTGACGAGCAGGGAAATTTTATTAAATACCTCAACTATTCGGCATCGGTAGGCTATCTCTCCTATGCCTGGTCGACTGGGGTCTCCTCGCTGGGGGTTTCCTTCAAAGGGCTCTATGAGAAGGTGGGAGAGGTCGGCTATTATGGGGGGGGGCTCGATGCAGGAGCCCAGGTTGAGGTGATCCCCTTTTTTAAGATCGGATTTGTCATTCAGGACATTGGTACGGGCCTGAAACCTGACAAGCGGTATGAAAACATAAAGGATGAGTATGACTTCGCCTCCCCGGTGATCCGATTGAGCGCCGCCATCACCAGCCGGACATCCGATTTTATCCTGGCTCTCAGTACTGTAAAAAAGCTGGAGCAGGAGGAATATGAGCTCAATATCGGTGTTCAGTACAACGTGGTCAAGTATATCGCTGTTTATCTCGGATTAAATGACAAACTCTTTACGACGGGTATGACTCTGAACCTTTGGAATCTCGATGTCGGGTATGCCTTTTCCTACGACAAGATCGATAACGGCTTCAATAACATAGTCTCCGTCATGCTGGCCTTCTGAGTATGAGCATCGCCCTGAGTCAAAAAACCCGAATCATGGGTATTCTGAATGTAACTCCCGATTCCTTTTATGACGGGGGGCGTTTCGACAGTCTCGATAAGGCTCTCTCCCATGCTGAAAGGATGTGCCGAGAAGGGGCTGATATAATCGACATAGGAGGGGAGTCCTCCCGGCCCGGAGCGAATCCCGTCTCCTTGCAGGAAGAGCTCGATAGGGTATGCCCCGTTGTTGAAGCTGTTGCCAGAGAGTTCGATGTGACGCTGTCGGTAGATACCTATAAATCCAGGGTGGCAGAGGCGGCACTGGGGCTGGGAGCCACAATGGTGAACGATATCAGTGGATTGACCTTTGATGAAGATATGGTTGGGGTGGTTGCGAAGGCCGGGGCTTCGCTGGTGATTATGCACATTTCCGGAACCCCCGCCACTATGCAGGATCTGCCCCGCTATAATGACCTGCTGGCGGATATCAGTGGTTTTCTAGAAACGTCCATTGGAAAAGCCAGATCTGCCGGTATTGATGATTCGAAAATCATCCTGGACCCGGGAATAGGATTCGGCAAGACCCTTGAAGATAATTACAGGATTATCAGAAATATACCGAGATTTAAGCAGATGGGCTTTAGTCTCATGATCGGGGTGTCTCGAAAATCCCTGATCGGAAAGTTGTACGAAGCTGACTATGACCGGCTTCCAGCTACTGTGGCACTGAATGCGATTGCTGCGTTTCTGGGAGCTGATATAGTCAGGGTTCATGATGTACACGAGCATAGAATTGCGCTAAAATCTATTGACCTGTTGAAGGAGCCTTATTAGGGGGAGATGGAAACCTTTCTCGACAAATCTATCTTCTTTTTAAGCACGTTCTGGGGATATTTCCGTAATATTCTGGATATCCTCATTGTTGCTTTCCTTTTCTATTGGGTCTACAGCTTCATTTCAAACACACGAGCCATACAGCTTCTCAAGGGTTTCATGGTAATCATCCTGGTGGCCATCCTTTCCCGGATGTTCCAGCTGGATACGGTCAACTGGCTCATCGAGAATCTGGCAACCTATGTGGTTATCATGGTAATCATTCTCTTCCAGCCGGAGTTGCGGCGCCTGATTACCCAGTTTGGACAGCGTAATTGGCTCTCCCTGGCTATCTCGAACGAAACCTTCCCCCTGGATGAAATGGTCAATGCCATCATCAACATGGCTGATGAGAGAATAGGCGCCCTGATAGTCATTGAGCGTAATACCGGGTTGAAGGCCTATGTAGAGCTTGGGGTATCCATAAACTCACAGGTTTCAGAGGAGCTTATCAGAACTATCTTCTTCCCCAACACGCCCCTGCATGACGGTGCCATTATCATACAGGAGGGTAAAATTGCCGCTGCGGCCTGTTATCTTCCTCTGAGCGATTCCAAACAGTTGAAAAAACAGCATGGTGCACGACACAGAGCTGCCTTAGGTGTAGCAGAGGAAACGGATGCTCTTGTGATAGTCACTTCCGAGGAAACGGGACAGATATCGATCATGGTAAACGGCAAGATTTATTCCCGTATCAAGATATCGGACCTGAAGAACATGATACTCTATTTCATGAATCCCAAGACGGCTTATGAGGAGAAGTATTCCATAAAATGAGCAGGATCGTTGATTTTTTCAAGCAAGTCATCTCGAAGCGGGCCTTGATTCCCAAGGTCTTTTCGCTCCTTCTGGCGGTGGCTCTTTGGGCTTACATAGGCAGTACAAAAATGGGAAACTTCACTTTCAAAGTTCAGGTGGAGTTCAAACGGTTGCCATCCAGTCTTGTTATCTCGAAAGTCAATCTGACTTACATCACTATCGAATTGAAGGGCAGGAAAGAGGAACTGAAAAATCTTACTTTTAAAAATGTCAAAGCCTTCATTAATCTTGAAAATGCCCGGGTGGGAGATAACCAGAAGTACCCCATTGAGCTCACAAAGAATGAAATTCCTGACAATATTTCCGTTGGTTTATCGTCAAGAAATATCGTAGTCAATATTGAAAGAAAGATAAGCAAGCGAATCAAGGTTGTTCCCCGTATTGCCGGTTCTCTTAAAAAAGGTTTTATCGCCGGCAATATAAAGGTTACACCGGAATATGTAGTGGCCACCGGTGCCGAGTCTGTCATCAAGGATATTTCCGAGATTTTCACGAATGAGATTTCCGTTGAAAAGGAGTCGGCACGGGTCGTTCGGGATATATCCCTGGATAAAACCAGCCTGAGAAACATCTCCCTGAATGCCGAAACCGTTAACATTCTCATCCCGGTCATCGAAGTGGCCAATCTTACTGAAACGGAGTGCAGGGTTGAGATCAGGAATGCCAGGGAGGGTTTCAAGTATTCGGTGAAAAACGATAAGATACGGGTTTATCTGAAAAGCCGGTCTGCGGCCGATATGGACAAGGACTATGAGCTCGAATGCTTCCTGGACGTTGCAGGGATTAACCCGGAAAAGCTCCTTAAGGATATCAAAACGCCATTTCTTAAAGATATGAGAGTCAGCGTAGCTGTAAAGAAGGGGAAAGAATACTATGCCTTGTTTATGGTCGTACCTGACCGTGTAATTTTAAAAGTTGAAAAAGACTAACCCATTATAATGAAATCATTAGAGGCATTAACAAAGGTATTATGATGTCTAATATCCTGCTCTGTGTAAACATTGATCACATTGCCACCCTCCGGCAGGCCCGGGGGGGCGTTGAGCCCGATCCCCTCGCGGGTGCTTCGATATGCGAGGACAGCGGCGCAGATGGAATTACCGTGCATTTAAGGGAGGACAGGAGGCATATACAGGACCGGGATGTGCAAGCCCTGAAGAAAATCGTTCGGGGGAAGTACAACCTGGAGATGGCGTTATCGGAAGAGATTGTGAATCTGGCCCTGGATCTGGTTCCAGATCAGGTTACGCTGGTTCCGGAAAAGCGGCAGGAACTAACAACCGAGGGAGGGCTCGATGTCCGGGGTCAGTTCCAGGTGATAGAACGGGTTACCGGACTCTTCCATAAGAAAAATATTCTTGTTTCCCTTTTTATCGAACCGGATGAAGATATGGTCAAGTGTTCTCGTGATACCGGTGCGGACTTTATTGAACTGCATACCGGTGCCTATTGCAACGCCTTTCAGACCGACAGGCGCGGAGATGAGCTGGAAAGGATATACAGGGCTGCGGAAAAAGCACTGGCTATTGGAATCCGTATCAATGCCGGTCATGGTCTGAACTACGATAATACAGGACTTATCCTGAAAACGCCAGGCTTGGAAGAACTGAATATCGGTCATTCGATTATCTCACGATCTGTTTTTACTGGACTCGGCCAAGCCGTGTGTCAAATGAAGGACATCATTAAAGGAGCCTGAAAACCGGATATGCTTTTCCTGTTTAATCTTATCAAGATCCTCTTCTTTTTCTTTTTTATATATCTTCTTTATCAAATAATAAGAACTTTTCTTTTCGTGAGGAAGCATTCCCCGATGCAGGGGGAAAAAAAGGAACAGACCAGAAGGACCGTAAATCAATCGTCAGAGGATAAAGTCATTGAGCTGGATAAAAACCAATACAAGGTGGAATAAGAAAGGCCATCTCATCGTCCTATTATTACTCCTGATTGCTTTATTTAGCATCCATTGTGGCAAGCTGGAAGGCAGTTTCGCTTTTAAACGCCCCTTCGATGATCTTTATAAGTATGTTTCCGGCATCCCGGAGTTTAAAAATACGGAAACAATCCATTGGGTTTTTCTTTTTAAGAAGGTCTCTGAAGAGAAGAAAGTAGCCGTGATCCTGATGAAAAAGGAACTCGTCTGGGTTGAACTGAGCTATATCAGCGAAACGATCAGCAAGGAAAAAAAGATACTCTATGGAAAAATCGATAAACTCGAAGAGGGCCGGTATATGCTCATCATAGCGGGGGATGATCGCAGGATCGCTGAGAAGGAATTTTCAATCTATACTGATGAAGAGTCCGAAGAAACGGAAGATATGGATGATTCATTCCCGGATACGGAATCATGACAGATCTTCAGAGAAGCTGATGAATAAGGTCCGCTCCAAAATAGAGTACAATCAATAAAAACAGGTTCAGGTCCACCAGCAGTTCATACTTCAAGGCTATCAAATAGTTTTGTCTCGTTATCCATCTTAAAATGACAATAAAATTCATCAGGATGATCAACACCCACAGATACTGCCATTGCTGGTTTATTACGGTCATGGTGGTAAAGACAACGGCCGCAACTGTATTCAGCTGAATGAGCAGGCTTTTCATTCGTGAGGTTCCTATGAGTATGGGCAGTGTTTCCCTTCCGATAATCAGGTCTCCCTGGAAAGCGACGAGATCCAGGATGATGTTCCGTGAGAAAACAATTGCAAAGATGAGGAATGTCACTGCGGTGATATCAGGGATGCTCCCCCCATAATGGGAAAAGGGCAGTGCCGCACAGATGATAACCCAGCCCAGTGAAGTCGCCAGGTTCTTAGCGTTGTACAGTTTAATCAGGGCGGGGGAAGGGATGCGCATTATCAGGTTCTTCACCCATGAAGTGGAATAGGTCAATCCCATGAAAAGCGAAAAGGAAAAAAGAGCAATGGTTTCCCATCGGTATCGCATAATCAGTACAAGGGATAGGGCCAGGAGGATAAGTGAGAGCGGGAGTAGAACCTTCCGGAATTTTTGATAGAGTGAGAGTTTATTGGGATTGCTTTCTTTCAGAGAGCCCATCAGAAAATAGTTATTGAGAGTATACATGGAAAAGATAAAGAAAGTTGCTATAGCAGAGATGACGTAGTCCGTATTGCCGCTTGCGTATTTGTTTATGAAGAGGCTCAGGAAAAAAGCGGAGATTGCCGAGAGGATGTTGGCCCTGGTAATGAATTCCACGGATTTCTTCAGCAGGTTGATGATCATGCTGCTGTTTTTAAACTTGATGTCATAGAGTTTCTCGAGAACATTGTTGATGATCCATCCCGGAGTGGAAGCACCTGCTGTCACAAGAATGTATTGTATCCCCTTGAAATCGTCCTCCCTGAGATCATTCTCCGTCTCAATATGATAGGTTTTAACTCCAGCTTCCTTGCCGATGTCAGATAACCTGCGAGTATTGGCTGAGTTTTTCCCGCCTACGACGATTAGGGCATCGATACCCCGGCAGATCGCCTCCCGGACGTCCTCCTGCCTGTTATCGGTTGAATTACAGATGGTATTGAAGATCAGAATATCTTCACGCTTGAGGTCTCTTTCGATACGGTAAACGATTTCAGAAAAAACATTCTTGTCGAAGGTGGTCTGAGATACGACAATGTATCTGTCAGAAACCGGAATTTTCTGAATATCTTCTGGGCGCGAAAGTACAAAAACTCCGGATGATGCATAGCTTTTCAACCCGATTACCTCCGCATGATCATCATCCCCGATAATGAGCGTAAAGTAACCTCTTTCAGAATGCTTTTTAATGATACCCTGGACTTTGGCTACCCGGGGACATGTCAGATTGATAAACCTTCTGGATTGTTTCTTGATGTCCCTGAGCTGGTTTATGGGGATGCCATGGGTTCGTATAGCTACGGTTCGGTTTTGTATATCCTCTCCATCCTTAATTGTAAGCAGTCCCCGCTTCTGAAGGATGGAAATGGTCTGAGGATTATGAATGAGAGGGCCAATAACCAGGATCTGATCATCGGAATGATTTAATTCGCTTATGATTCGGAGAATGGCGTTCCGTACTCCCATGCAGAATCCGGAATTTGGAGAAAGCTCAATCTTCACGATTGGTATCCCTGACGAGATTCCCTTTATTCATCCATCTTCCCGTCAAGATCGGGGCGACGCTCTTTTCCCCCTCCATTTTTTTCATCGTCGGGTCCGTCATCCCTGGCAGAAGGAACTCGCTTGTCGGATCCTGCTGCCGCGGCTTTGAAAGGGAGATTCACATTGGGGCTGTATAGTGTGCCTGTAATATTAATTACCAATCGCTCACTGCCTGGATCGATGAGGTTGCTGAGGAGCATTTTATAATCCTGAAGTATCTTCGATGCAGTGTCAATTTCAATCCTTAAATTGAGCCGGGAACTGTTGAAAAACTTTTCCAACTGTATGGACCCTTTAATCAGACCTCTAAGATCATTACCGGTAAAACTCAGGTTGTTTATCATAACCTGCCGGTTGGTTATGACGGTATTCCCTTTGATTGAAGTAAACTTCACGGGAGGAATATCAAAACCCTTGATGTTGATTCCCTTCGCACTGATATCCTTGAGGTCAATGTTGAAAAAACCGTTTGAGGGCATGCTTGTTTCCTGGTCCATCTTCAATTCGAACTGACTGTTGAGAAGGCTGCTGATGCTGATATTGCCCGAGGAGTAATTGAAGTTTTTGATCAGAATGGAGCCTTTCAGAGTTTTATTGAGGAGCGTTGTGTAGGGATTCACGGATATATTGAGACTGACGTTCTTCATGTTGAAATCGACATTGTTGGCCGTCGATATCTGAAGATTATCGATGTAGCTGTCTCCTATCAGGCTGAAGTCCATCTCGCCGACATAAATACTGCCACGGATGACAGATTCAAGTTTCTGGAGCTGATTTCTGATGATGACTTCATAGGGGAATGTGAGCACCAAAAAGACAATGGTGAGCGCGAGGGATAAGGCAAGATAGAGCCTGGCGTAGGGAAGCCGGAGCCCTTCGCTGAAGGCATGCTTTACTTTCTTGAGGAAATCAATTACAATCGGTTTTAGAATTGAAATATTCATCAGTCCTCGTTGATATCTTGAGAGTGGTTGTCATACATTATTGCACGGTATAGCTGTCGATTTTTAGGGTAACGTCATAGGTATTGCTTCCTTTTATGGCCTGCTGCATGCGGAGATAACTGATTCGTAGAAGATTGTTTGAATTCTCCACCTCGTATAAAAATTTTAAAAATGGCTCTATAGCCACGCCGTCAATTTTAATGTCCGTCGTGATGCGTATGTATTTGTTCTGCAGATTTGTCTGGGTTCTTCTCGTGTAGGCGATATTTCTCGATATGTTGGTGCTGTTAGCCCATTGTTCTATCAAGCTGGTAATGTTTTCATTTTTGCGGTTTAACAGGTTCAGATAGAAGGTTTTTTCCTGTTTTATCTGCTTGTACTGTTCATGAATGTTGTCGAAATGCGAAAGGCTGTTTACATTTTTTCTCATAGAGTTGCTGCTACTCTGTTTGTACTTAATCAGCGGGGATATAATTACAAAGTAGAGGAATGTTATTCCAATAAATACAGCCATTACCTGCAGCAAGGTCTTTTCCCGGGATGTCAGTTTTATCATGGTCTATTTCCCTTTTGATTTCAGTCGTTTCTGTTCGTCTTCAGGTATTTTCAGTTTGATGTTCATGGAGAATAAAACCTGATTCCGCTTGTTGATATTGGTGTTGAGAGTGACGGAATCAAACAGCCTGGATTCGGTTAATTTGTTTTTAAAGTCATCAATTGGTTTGCTGGATGATAGAGTACCGTCAAAACGGATGATTCGCTCATTAATAACGAGGCTCTTTAATTCGAAGGATTCGTCCTTTGGGAAATAACTCAGAATGTCCTTCAAAACATCAAGTACCTTGTCATCTGATTTGAGTATTGCCTTTATACTGTCGTACTCCTTACGCTCGTCCTCAAGAATGCGTGTCGCCTCCTTGATCGGATCACCGGTCAGATGTTTTCCGTAAAAATATCTCTTAAACCGCTCCTGTAAAAGGGCTTCATACTTTTTATTGGTACTAGATTCCAGTATGGTTGATATGATGAAATAGGCTACAAGGATGATGACTGATAGGACTCCGAAGGCTCCGGACAGGTAGTATACCTTTTTGGATTCGCTGACAAGATCGGGCAGGAATTCCCCCTTTAGGAAATTGATCATGGGTCTTTTCCTGTTGAGATGGCAAAGTAGAGTGCCGAAGGCAATGGGGAACTGGGTCCTGATTTTTATCTCAGTATACCCCTCAAGAAAAGGCAATGACACGACCGGGGCATCGAATTCGCTGCTTATGAGTTGGCCGATCCCGAGTATATTGGAGCCGCCACCGGAAATAATAAAGCGGTTGATGGTCAATTCTCCGAAACCGGTATAGAATGCCTTGATGGTCAGGGCGATCTGTTCAATCAGTTCCTTGACGACCTCAAGGCTCTTGTCGTATATGCTCTTGAGTTTTGCCTTGTTGAGATTATGAGCTTTATAAAAATCCCGTTGATAATTATTGTCAAGGGAGGTGAGGTCGAGATGTAGGTTTTCGAAAACCCTGACTGCATCGGAAAAGGTGATTTCCAGGTCATCCACCAATTCTTCGTAAATCAACTCCAGACCTATGGAGATGCTCCGCGTATAGAGGAGATTGTTGTTGTTGATGATATTAACAATGGACTTGTTGTGACCGATGTCTATCTGGAGAACGGTCTCGTCTTCAATGGTATTGAAATAACGGTAGCATTCAAAGAGGGCGTTGGATTCTAGACCCATGCGAATTGGCTTGATCTGGAATTCGGACAGAATATGAAGGAAATCGTGAAGGGTGTCCTTATGGGTAGCCGCCATAAGTATTCTGCCTTCCTCCTGATTTTTGCTCTTCAATGACTGGAAGTCCAGGGAGAGGTCTTCGATTTTGAAAGGTATGTTTTCCTCGGCCTCAAAGGGGATGGCCTCGGCGATTTTTTCAATATCGTTGAAAGGGAAGGTGATGTTGCGGATAATGGCCTTCTCCATGGGGAGATTGGTCATGAGTGTATATCCTTTCAGGTCGTTTTCCCTCAGCAGCCGAGAGAGGGCATCCTTGAGGGCCTCTTCGTAGTTACCGATGGAATAATCAATATCCTGATAGGTGAAAGACGTGACCTGAAAATCCCTCAATCCGGTTTTTGCGGTAACCAGTTTTACCGATGATGTTCCAATATCAATGGCGGCTAGATTTTCAAACAAATTCTTCCTCCGATATGTATGCCCTTAATTCTCACTCCAGTAGAGAAACTTTCTTTCATCCCTGTAATAATACCCCGTAATACTGGTCGTTGTATCATTGACCTTGCCGGTTACTTCGATTTTAAATATATACGATTTCACGGTCAGCAGATTTTTCAACACATTTTCGTCCTTAATGAGGTCTTTGACCTCATCGATGGATTCGAAGGGTTTTTCTATGCGTCTTCTGATTATTTCAGTCACGATATCATCTGTCATGGACTCTGTCAACGTTGATAAGACACGGAAAGAGGCCGTATTTATGTTTATTTTGTTGAGATCGCTCAGATAGTCCGTTCGGTCTCCGTAGACTCGTAAATAATCGGAAAGACGTCGGCTCTTCTCTCGTCCAATCTTGATTGAAAGATCCCTGGTGCTCGATTGTTTTTCCTCGAGAAGTTTTTTCGCATTCTGAGGATCAAGGTCGCCTAAAAGGGCTGAACTCAGGCTTTTCGTTCCCCTGTTGTGATCCACAAGATTGGCCTCTTTCCCGGAATTGCCGCCTCCAAGTCCGTAAAAGATCTCGGGCGTTATCCCCTTGACAAGGAGTAATTCATCGATGCTGTCCATCTCCCGGTTCTTGGATTTATAAGGCGATTCCAGATTCTGATAGTAGTCGGATTCCGCTCCGTAGGGGGATCTTGTCTCGTCTATATCCACCCAATCCAGAATGGAATCTGCGAAATCCATTAAAAGACCCATATTGAGGAAAAAACGCTGGACCAGATTGTAATAGGCAGTCCTGTCCACCACTTCGTTAGCCAGGACGCTCAGGTTGATCTTGGAGTTTTCGTCGCTTATGACGATTTTCACGCTGCCGTATTCAATGGGAAATTCAGGGAAATCCATCGCCCACAAATCCTCATAACAGTCAATTTCCTTGGACGCCCTCTGGGCCATCAGGCCTGAGGCCATGCCGCGTTTATCCGCCTCCAGTATGAACTGTGAAAGATTCATGCCGATCTTTGCAATGGTATAAGCCTTAAGCTTGTCGCTGAATTTCTTGATATAATTGATATTGGTCTGGGCAGTGATGAGAAATTCTGTGGAAATGGATACGAGAAGCGAGGTGACCAGAAGGACAATGACCAGAACATAACCGGAGGAGTTGAACATGTAACCGAACAAGCCCTTTTCCAGGAGCGTGTTCTGGCGTTTCCGATAATTTGTTAGAAACCGACTGTAAAGCCTTCTGCGATATGTCCCGAGCATCCTGATTAGGTTCATGGCCTTTTCATTTCAGCATGTTGAGATTGGTGATAATGATGATTTCTTCTTCTTTTCCTTTGAAGTTCCTGATCTTGAGCGTTGTTTTTACTGCTTCGGGAACCTTGTTATATTTGCGGGAGTCCCATGTATCCGTCCAGTCATTCCGCAAGCGGAATTCGAAACGGACATCCATGACGTTTTCCAGAATGATGCTCTCCTGGCCCCCCTCTTCGGGATTATCGTCATAATGGAGTTCCTGACGCCGGATTAGGGTATAAAGGTCCGCATACTTCTTGTCGGATTTAAGGTAATAACCTATCTCATGTATGTCACCTGTTCTCATCTCCTTCTTGGGATTCGCCGTCAGGGACAAGTTCTGATGGTCTATGGTTACCAGGTTGATTTTTCCCATATAGGGCGTGTTTTTGTTGTTTTCCCCTATCAGACAGAGCTTTTTATTGTATTTGTTATAGTAGGAACAGGAGATGTCATGATCGACCCTCGAAAGAGCCAGGTGGACATTTTCATAGAAATCGGCGACTCCTGTAAGATCATTGATGGAGGAAACGATGGATCTGTGGGCCGAATAAACCATCATCAGGATGATGGAGGAGAGCATGACGGCAACGATGATTTCAATAAGGGAAAACCCCTCTTCACCGGATATCATTCTCGTTATGTACTTTTTAATTTTCATGAATCGCTGTAAAACCTTTAACGTCGGACTTTCAGGCCGTCTCATCGCTCATTGCTCCGGGTAAATATAGGAGAGCGAGTATTTCCTGGGCTGCTGGTTTTCCCCCTGTTTCCATGTAATGGTTATCTCCACCTTTTTGGCGGATATGGGGCCGAATATCTCATGCTCAAATCGGGTGATTTTACGGTTATAGCGGAATCCCTCATATTCCTGAACCTGCTCATCAGTGATGTCGGGTCCCCGCATTTTAATAAGGAGAAATTCATTCAACTTGTTCTTGGCTATAATCATGGCTCTCGTCAGGTTTTTGTTCTCGGAGATGGCCATGATTCCTGCGGATACTCCTGAGATGATACTGAGGAGCACAATGGACAAAATCGTAATGGCCACGAGTATCTCAATGATGGCAAATCCCCGATTCCGGGAAACCTTAGCGGACATGGGAGCCTTATTAATCGTTCTGAAAGGAAACATGATCGGCGAAAACCCGGGCCTCCTTTTTGAATTTGAATATCCTGACGGAACTCCGCTCGTCATCGTTGATCAGCAGATGGAGAATGATGTCATCCGAATGTCCGTCCGGATAAAAGGGGATCATGACATTGCCTCGTCTGATAGTCTCCCCGGTGGATAACAGGACCTCCCTGAACTTGAATGAGGAGGGGAATTCACGGTACTGGAGCAGCTTATTGTCCACGTCCTTAAACGTCCCCTCCTTGCCGAGCTCGATGATGGAAATGCCGTTACGGCGCGAAAAGATTTCATGCCCTGCGGAAGTCATATCCGCGTCCGGTTCCTCAAGATGGACTACAAGGAAGTCGGTCTTGTTGGACAAAAAGGCGTCATCAAAGGTCTTGGCAATCATGGTGGTCAGTATCACCATGTTGTTCCTCTTGCCGCTCAGGAATGCGGAGATTCTTGGCGCCGCCATCATTGTCATGATGGATATGATGACAATAACGATGATCAGCTCAAGGAGGGAAAAACCCTGATTGTTCATCAGGGTTTTTTTCAGACGCAAGAGGGGGTTAAAAAAGCTAATTCGAGCTTTTCTGAAATTTACCGACTTTGTGGAGTTCATAACTCTTGATATCGTCCGTAGTGTTTTCCTGTTTATCGGGGCCTATACTGATGATTTCATAATCATTGTTTTCCCCCGGGCTACGGTAAATGTAGGGGTTTCCCCAGGGATCATTGGGGATATCGCCGGCGTCAAGATATTGTTTGACGGCCTGCAGACCCTGATCTGTTGTAGGGTAGGAATCATTGTCCAGTTTATACCGGTCCAGAGACATTTTGAATACCAGCATCTGCTGTTTTGTGGCTTCGATCTTGGCCTTTTCGGGCAGGTCGGTGAATTTCGTATATACGATCGCACCTAGAATGCCTATGATGACCAGGACAATAAGCAATTCAAGGAGGGAGAAACCCCTTTCATTGCTTATATCCTTTACGATCTGCTGGATTTTTTCTCTCAGGTTTGCAAATACTCTTCTCATCGGTAGATTACCTCCAAAAATGCTTTTGTATTGATTCACATCCGTTATCTTTAAATAATACTACCTAAAAACCGGTCTGTCAATGCGTCAATGGTGCATACTAATATGAAAATGTTCTCTGCAATCATTAGAGACAGTTCGATCGCATAGGGTTACTTTCTATTGAATGATCAGGTTCATTTCGAAAATTGGCAGCAGGACAGAAATTACGATCGTCCCGATGACCAGGCCCATTATGACGATGATGATGGGTTCGATCATGCTCGTGAGGCTAGTTATAGTAAGATCCAGTTCCGTTTCGTAAACATTGCCGATTTTATTCAGCATATCATCAAGGCGGTCGCTTGCCTCGCCAGCAGAGATCATTCCCAGGACCAGTTTGGGAAGAAAATCAGCCTTGATCAGCGCATTGGAGACGGAAGAACCCTCCTTGATCTTCTTGGCAGCCTCATCGATTCGCTCTTCAATAATGGAATTTCCGACTATCTTTTTGACGATTTCAAAGGATTTCAGGATGTCTACCTTGTTGTTGAGGAGAACGCCCAGATTGAGGGTAAAGCGCAGCACTATCAGTTTCTTGTAAAGATTCTTGAAAAGCGGAACATTGAGTTTAAAATGATCAAATCGTCTCTTCCCTTCGGGGGTCTGTATGTACCTGTTGAAGTAATAGATCCCGATGATAATTGCTATGAGGATTACGTACCAGAGAGAAGAGAGAACATCACTGACTCCCATGACGATCTTCGTGGGGAGAGGGAGGTCCTTTCCGTGTTCGGTAAACATACGGCTCAGGGAGGGGATGATGTTAACCATGAGAAAGGTGATGACGCCGATCGAGAAAAAGATGATGAAGGAGGGGTACCAGAGAGCCGACTGTACTTTGCTCTTCAGGATGTTGCGCTTCTCCTCCATATCGGCCAAACGCTCGATGACCTGGTCGAGGGATCCCAGGTTCTCCCCCACACGCACCATGTTGATGTACATATCCGAGAATACGATCCTGTGTCGGCCCAGGCAATTGGAAAAAGAAGAACCCTCCTCCAGTTTCTCTTTGATGTCCACCACTATGCGTTTGAAATTCTGACTGTCGATCTGATCGATGATGTCGGTGATGGCGACTAGCAGCGGCATACCAGCATTCAGAAGGGTGGATAGCTGTCTTGAAAAGATCCCTACCTGCTTGGCGCTGAGCTTCAGGCTGATGTAATTGTAAATCTCCTCGTATCGCTGCTGGAGGAGTCCCTTGTGTTTGGAGGAGCCGCTCTTATCCGTTATTTCGTGTTTTGATATCTTGACAACATAAAGGCCCTGGCTGCGCAGCTTCTGCTTGGCGGCCATCTCAGAGGGGGCATCCACATAGTCGGCTACGTTCTCGCCGTTACGATTCAGGGCCTGATATTCGAAAACCATCTCAGGATACTCTCACTACTTCTTCAACGGTGGTTATACCCTCCAAAGCCTTGACCAGCCCGTCCTCCAGAAGGGTTATCATGCCTTCCTTTATTGCCTGTTCCTTGATTTCCGCGGCATCGGCATGAGTCATGATCATCTTGCGTATCTCCTGGCTTACTACCAGGAGTTCGTATATTCCCGTTCTGCCGATGTATCCGGTACCCAAGCAGTTCTTGCAGCCTTTGCCCTTGTAAAGCTTCCCGTTTTTTGGCAGAGTGTTTTTGATGTTCAGTTCCTCGATCATCTTGGGGGAGGGCTTAAAGGCCTCCTTGCATTTAGGGCATATGGTCCGTACCAGCCGCTGGGCCAGGAAAGCATTAACCGAAGAGGAGATCAGAAACGGTTCTACCCCCATATCCACAAGACGTGTGATACCGCTGGCGGCGTCGTTGGTATGCAGAGTGGAGAAGACCCTGTGACCGGTCAGGGCGGACTGCACGGCAATCTCGGCTGTTTCCAGGTCTCGAATCTCACCGATCATGATGATGTCCGGGTCCTGCCGGAGTATGGATCTGAGGCCGCTGGCAAAGGTGAGCTCGATCTTGGGTTTGACCTGCATCTGGCCGATCCCCTGCAGCTGATATTCGATAGGGTCCTCAACCGTCAGGATGTTGACATCCGGTGTATTGAGCTTGGTGAGTACAGCATAGAGGGTCGTCGATTTCCCGCTTCCCGTGGGACCTGTCACCAGGATGATACCGTGCGTTTTTTTGATAAGTGTCTTGTACTGTTCCAGAATCCTGGTTGAAAAGCCCAGGCTGTCCAGTTCGAAGGCCATATCGGTCTTATTCAGAAGCCGCAATACGACCCGCTCCCCGAAGTAGGTGGGGAAGATAGAGACACGAATATCGATGTCTTTACCCCCGATCTTGATCTGAATACGACCGTCCTGAGGCAGACGGTTTTCGGCTATATTTAGATTGGCCATGATTTTGATACGGGAGGTAATGGCTCCCTGGAATTTTTTCGGTGGGGTAAACATCTGATACAATATACCGTCAATACGGAACCGTACGGAAAGGTCCTTCTCATAAGGTTCGATATGTATGTCGCTGGCCCTGTCATTGACGGCCTGCTTGAGGATCATGTTCACGAGACGGATGATCGGAGCCTCGTTGGCCATGTCCAGGATGTCTTCCGTTTCGACGACATCCGAAGAGAGTATCTCCAGTTCTGAATCCTCAAGATTTTCGATGACAGTATCGGTGGATTCCCCCTTGAGAGTATCGAAGTGAGACTGTATAAGCCTCTGCACTTCGAGATCCGTGGTCAGAACCGCCTCAAATTCACTATCCGGGTAGAGCATTTTGAGGTCGTCGAAAGGTTGTATGTTCAGAACATCCACAACCGCCACGTAAATGGTGTTCTTCTCCCTGTTGAAAGGGACAATCCGGTTCTTCTTGAGGAAATGGAGCGGAATGGAGGAGAATAGCTTGTCCGGGTCATGGAACTCGATCTTCATCTGGTAAGGCACACCGAAACGATCGGACAAAGCCCCCAAGATGTCCTCTTCCGTGGCCATGCCCTTCTTAATAAGCAGCTGACCCAGCCTCAGGGGAGAACCTTTCTGGGCCAGCAGGGCCTCCTGGAGCTGATCTCGGGTGATGACATTCTTGTCGACGAGGATCTCACCCAGCTGTGGTTTGCTCTGTTTCATCTTGGAATTCCGGTTTGTCAGCGTTTTCTCAGGCGGTTTTGCTCATCCTTCTTCTGCTGTGTAATTGCGTCGATCCGTTTTGCCTCTGTGAGGATATGAGGCGTTATAAATAGAAGAAGATTGGTTTTGGTATAGGATACGGTCTTGTGTTTGAAAAACCATCCAAGAAGAGGTATGTCTCCCAAGTAGGGAACCTTAGTCTCTTCTATCTTCTTGTCGTTACGTATTAACCCTCCCACGACAATGGTCTTACCATCTTCAATGGCTATCTTCGTCTTGAGGTCCCGTTTACCCAGTGTTGGGGGGATGACAGACCCGCTGGAGAGAACTGTTGTCTGGGACAGAATGGAGTTTACCTCGAGATACAGGTCCAGTGTAATCTTCTTCTGTTTGGTAATATGCGGGGTGATCTTCAGTTTAACACCCACAGCCTTGTATTCGAAGGTATAGAATTGTGTTCCGGTATCGGAGATTCGGTTATTTGTGGGAACCGGGATCTCCTCGCCGACATTCAGTTCCGCTTCGTGATTGTCCGTAGTGACTATTTGAGGAGTCGAGAGGACATTGAAGTTCTTATCCGTTCCTGATGCGTTGAGGAGCACATATCCAAGTACTGACTTGTCGCTGAGATATCCGAGCTGAAAGCCGGTGGATAGGGGGACAGCCAGTTTTTTCCCACTCAGGCCGGATGGCGTCGTATAATTGGGCAGATTGCCCATTATGGAGGAACCGCCATAGAGATGCGACCCCGACTGATTGCCCAGCATCCAGTCGATCCCCAGGCCCCATCCGTTCTCGGCGGAAACCTCGATGATGAGGGCCTCGATGAGAACCTGTTCTCGGACTATATCAAGCTGTTTAATGACGTGCTGTATCTCCTTGAACTCCTCGGGCGGGGCCGCTATGATGAGGGAATTGGTCTCCTTATTGGGGATGATGGTCAGCTTGCTTCCGGGCTGGGTTCCTGCGGGGGCGGTCGGCCCCGTTGCCTTCTGCTTGCCCATCACCCTCTTGGATTTGTCCGAGGTGTGAACCTTGGGAGCTATGGGACTTTTATCAATCAGGGTCTTTTCCGAGAAGGGTATGCGGGAAAGCACATTCGCCAGCTGCTCGGCGTCCGCGTTTTCCAGATGGACGACATGGATGTTGCTTTTCTTGGGACCCTTGTCCTTCCCGTCCTCGCCGGTTTCTTCCTCGATCTTTTTGTCGAGGGCCTTTGCTATCTTGATGAGACCGGCGATCTCGGAGGAGGTGCCGCTCAGGATGACGATGTTCATCGCCGGATAAACCACGATATCCGTATTGACCGACTTAAGGGCGCGGAGGACATTGGCTACCTCATTGGCATCGGAAAACTGCAGTTCAATGAGGTAGGTGATGGTCTTGTCTTCCGTTACGTCTATCTTTTTCTTGCCGTCTACGACAATCTCGATATTCTTCTTGATGGCTTCCTTTATCGGGATGACTTTAATGATGGTGCCCGTATCCACTACCGCGAGTCCCTTGATTTCGAGTATGGATTTGAGGATGTCGAATGCCTGATCGATGGGAATTTTTTTGGCTGAGCTTATGGTTATCTTGCCTTTTACCTTGTCGTCGATGATGATGTTTTTGCCGATCAGCTGGCTCATTACGTTCAGGAACTCGGATATATCCACATCCTTGAAATTGAGGGTAAAATACCGGGTCTTCTTTTTGGACTTCTTATCCTCTTTGCCGGTGTCCTTGGATTTTGGGGCTTTTTTGGTAGACTTTTTTTCCTGGGCCCTCAAGACGCCCAAATCGTTGTTATACAGACCGTTCGGAGAAAAGAGCAGAATCAGCATGGGAATGATCAGAATGATACTGTTTCTCTTATTCATGATGTTTTTCTTCATTTCCATTCCCTTTCGCCTCAGTCTGTGATATTGAATTCAAAGTTCATCGGCTGTCCTTTTCGTTCCAGATCCACCGAAATGCGGGAATCCCCCTGTATGGCCTGCCACATCTTATAGAGTTTCTCAGTGCTGTCAAGAGGATGTCCGTTAATCCTGCGGATCACGTCCCCGTTTCTCGCTCCGAATTTATAGAGGACATTGTTGGGTCTTATACGGAAGATCTTGAAGCCCTGCACTTTGCCGTCAATGCGGTAGGGTCCGGCTCTGATCCCCTTAAGAGCATTATCGACATTATTGAGAACTTTCTGCTGTATTTCGGAGCGGCTGATGTTTAATTTCACTTTACCCGGCTGGCCGGCTCCAGGGGGCGTCTTGCCAGGAGTTTTTCCGTCCGTTTTTTCAGCGTACATGTCCAGCACAACCGTTTCTTTATTAATTTTCAGAAAAACCTTGTTGTTGTTGATCCCGACCAGCTTATAGCCGAAGACATTGCTCCAGAGTCTGTATATCTGCGGATCCTTCTCGGTTTTTTTCTTGATCAATGCCCTGGCGATGGAGCTGGGGCCCGTAATGGTGCCGAGCAGTTCAAGTTCCGATGGGTTACTCTGGGGAGCGCTGGCAGCCAGAGGCTCGTTGGAAAAAACGGCAATCTTGAAAAAGCCGGAATCAATTATGGAACGGTATTCATCGAAGCCCCTCGGTTTAGCCCTTTGAACAATCGCCGGTCGCTTTGGTTTTGACGGTGCCAGGGAAGGGGCGATGCCGTATTTGAAGAACTGGTTGATAGTCATGGCAAGGAGAAAGGAAAACACAGTGACCGAAAGGACATTCAGTATATGATATTTTATGTTATGCATGATTTTGTATTAATCCTGCCAAAAATGTCAGTACGAGATAATTAGCCACATCATGATTTTGCTCCCACCAGAACGGGAATTATTATCACTTTAGCAGGAACCATTAAAAATTTCAACCACAAGATTTGTCCCGGGAAGCACGATCGTATTGTACATCTGGTAGACTCGGTCCTGAAAGCACTTCAACTATGCTCATTCATGGGGAAACACTCACTTGATTATATCGGTGGAAAGGAGAAAATCAGTTTCTCATGCCGATATCACTACACGTTGGTACTATTTCACACCATTAACGGCCATGTCAATTAATAAATAGAATGAGGGTATAATTTTGCGGTTTCCGGGCCCAGGCCCGGAAACGGAGGGTGGAGGCGGTTCAGGCGGCAAATAAATCAACATACTTTATAGTAGAAATCGGTATTCTTATCTCTTTGTTGTTTTTTTCCTTCATGATGATTTCATCCTTTACCAGTATGCGGTTTTTGTTGAGCTCCACGACCTTTCCGTCGTTAAGGTAGAGGATAATGTCGAGTCCTTTGATGCTCAGGTATTTCATCAGCTGTTTTTTAAAATTCATCTTCTTTTTCATAAGCCCTCCAGCCCTGTTCGATCGTTATGTCTCATAATTATTATCGGCTAACTCCTATTTAATTTAATTATTTTAGACGTAATTTTTTAATCTATATGGTTTTTTTTTATAAATAAAGCCTCTCGAATCAATATCCATGCTTTTATAAGCGATTCTGTACTTATTAAGGCAGGGTATTCCCCTTAATGTCAGGTCCAGCCCCTTTTTTGTCGGATGGTGACATCGAGATTTGCAGTTGTATTTCTCTGATGGTACTCCACTGGAGAGGGTCTTTCTGGTGTCGGGTTTAATAGCCGATTGGCAGGGAATTAATAACCATTGACTTTTACAGGTAGCCCTGTTATGATCCCTATAGTCTGTTGCTCTTTGAGTTCCCTTTTGCAGGATTGAACCAGATGATGAAAAAAATCCTACTGATAGATGATGAAAACATCTATCGATCGATCATGAGGAAGAACCTTTCCCGGTATTATGAGGTCCTGGAGGCTCCCGATGGCCTGCAGGGGATATCCATCCTGGAGACCCATGCCATCGATCTGATTATCCTCGATATGCAAATGCCCCTCATCAACGGTCTGGAATTTCTGGATCTGTATCAGCGAACAGGCACTCGACACGTCCCGGTTCTTGTAATGTCGGGGCTCAATGAGCCTGATATCATAGTTCAGAGTTATCAGCGGGGGGCCTACGATTATATTCTGAAAAATGAAAACTTTGAGATACTGTTGAAGCGTATTGAAAACGGTTTGAAAATCGGGGAGCAGCTGCGCTATAATGAGGAAATCAAAGGCGAGCTGATGATGGCCAAAAAACTGCAGGAACTGATGCTTCCTCCCCGGGTCATGTCCAGTAATTCGCTTACCGTAAGGACCTGGAACAGACCCCTGTCGGGTATCGGGGGGGATCTTTTTGACTGTATATACTTCCGGGACCGAAGGGTCATGTTTTACATCGCTGACGTCGTGGGGCACAGCATTTCTGCGGCTCTCTACACCATGATGGTCAAGATGCTCTTTGGGAATACCCTGAAAACCACTCAGGACCCCGGAAGCATCCTTACCATAATGAATCATGAGATCAGTACCATCATGAAAAACGGTGCTTTTGTAACCATGTTCTGCGGGATGATTCATCTTGAAGAAAAGAGGTTGGAATACTCCAACGCAGGTAATGTTTATCCCCTCCTTCGGGGGCGGCAAGGTGTGGAAGAGCTGAGGGAAAGCGAGATTTTTCTGGGACCCTTCAGCGACCGGGTCTATAAAACCGTTGTCAGGGATTTTCATCCCGGCGATATTCTCATGGTTTTCACCGATGGCCTTGTGGAACTCATCAATGATAAGGATGATATCCTGGGGAATGAATATCTCAAAAGGATATTGATGGACTCGTACGGGAATACGAATGATATGTATCGTTCGATCGTGGACTACCTGGAAAAGGGGGATGAGTACACCATACGGGACGATTGCTCGTTTCTTCTGATGGAAGCACACAAGGAATAATGTAAGGGAGTAGCAGGATGAATGAGATACGATCCGGTGAAAGAGCGAGAGGTCTTTTCTATCTGACAGCCTCAGTCCTTCTAATGCTGATGGCGGTCCTTTCATCCTATCTCCTGTATACTCATTACGTACAGCCGGCTCAGTCATCCCTCCTGTTTCAGATCTGCAGCGTAAAAGGGGTTTTCGACTGTTCGGCAGTCAATACCAGCCCATATTCCAGTCTCCTGGGGGTGCCTCTGGGGGGGTGGGGCATCTTCTTTTCCATTCTGCAATTCTTTCTGATGCTGCTGATGCTGCTACCGGAGAGCGCATCACTCCGTCGCCTCGTTCTCCATTTCATCCTCCTCGGAGCGTTCGCGGGATTTCTGGCTGTTTTCCCTCTCATCCTTATCTCCCATTTTCTTATTAAAGCCTTTTGCCTCTTCTGTATCCTGGTATGGATCGTGACAATTCTGTATTTCCTGTTGATATTGAACCGTGTGAAAAGGGAATATGATGAGACCCTGACAGCCTCCCTGATCAGGTTGCAGAAGGAATGCCTGACAACATTGCGGAGCGGGATATCGCTGCTCCTGATTTCACTGGTGGTTATTTTTGCGGCAGTTCTTTTTGCTTCCCTTTTTTACCAAAGCCGAAGCATGGAGGCATCACGTCAGCTGGAGCTGATTGCTGCAAACCAGCGTATGGAGGAGGATCTGCTGCGTAATTTCTACGATAAAAAACCTCTGGATATGAATTTAAAAAACACGCCCCTTTACTATGGTGATGCAAAAGCCAGGGTGGTCGTGGTGGAATACATGAATCTGGATTGTCATGTCTGTCGCCGTGCTTCTCCCATGATGAAATCCCTGGTCGACAAATATCCCGGAAAGATCAGGCTCTATCTCAAACAATACCCCCTGGATCCTGAGTGTAATCCCTATATCAAGGGGAACGGGAAGGGATTCTCCTGCCGGGCTTCGCTTCTCGCCATCGCTCTCTCGGCTAGTCCGCTTTACAGGGAATATATCCGGGCCTTCATGAGCAGCAATAGGGATATGGATGATGATTTGATGAGGGAGATCGTCGGCGGTCTCCATCTCAAGCAGGAACAGCTTAACAGAATGATGCCGGAGGAAAAGGCCCGGAAGATACTGCGGGGATATATTGAAGAGGCTGAGAGTCTGGGAATGGATGGTACGCCGACCTTCGTTATCAACGGCCGCGCTCTCCCGTCAGGACTCCCTCCCTACTATTTTCTGGACAGACTTATACAGATGGAGATTCACCGTCATTATGGCGGGATGCGGTAGACGTGTTTTCCCTGTAATCGAATGAAAGGAGGTTTCAAGATCATACGATGAAAGCCGACCACCCATTTTATCATGGTAAGCCAGTTTTGAGGCTCATTGCGGTTTTAACCCTTTTCATGCCTCTTGTGACGGCATTCGGTCAGACCAAGCCTGTTACCTACACGATAAAAGAGCTTGTGGAGAGATCCCTTCAGAGGAACAATCTTCTCCTTGCCGGGAAAAGCCGTATACGGGAGAGCGAGTACGCCAGGAAGCGTTCCGCAGAGTGGTATAATCCCGAACTGGGCTTTCAACTGGGCCGTAAGGACTCCGGCGGTGAGAGCGGACCGATTCTGGGGCTTTCCCTCACTCAGAAGATCCTCTTCCCGGGTAAAATGGCCCTGCGGGAGGAGATGGCCCGGCTTGAGGAAAATCGCTCCCGTCTTTCGCAGGAAGAGATGGAGCTTTTTATCCGTTACGAGGTCGTCCGTCTGGCATATGAGTATGCCGTCATGTACAATAAAACCGATCATATCCGGGACCGTCTGAAACGCCTGCAGCTGATAAACACCTACATGAAGGGAAGATTGATCGTCTCCCCTCAGAAGATCGTCGAGCGGCGGATCGTGGAGGCGAAAATCGTCATCCTGGAGAAGGAGGTCTATAAAATAGGCAGCGATCTCCGGAACGTCTTTGCCCGCCTAAACCTCTACGCCGGTTTCAAGGAAAAAGAGATGCCATTGGTACTGACGGGATGGTTTTCCAGTCCCCCGGCATTGGATGAGGAGGACCTTGATCGAAAGGCGAGGAAAAGCAGTTTCGTCATCAGGATGCAGAGAGAGAATTTAAAGAAAACGGAAAAGGAAAGGGAACTAAGCGGTAAGGAGGTCTACCCGGATCTGGGTCTCTCTCTTTTTTACAATGAGGAGAAGGCCGGGGTGAAGGATAAAATTTATGGAGCCGGGATCAGTGTTCCCCTGCCTCTCTTTACACGCCATAAAAGCATGGTGGAGATGTACGGAGCCCGGGCGGATTCGGAAATGGCATTGCTGAAACATACAGAGATATCCGTATCAGCCCGTATCAAGGAGCTTCATGCTCAATACAGCTATATCTCCTCAATTCTTAAAAGGTTCCCCGTTTCCGATCTCAAGAAGCTCGAGGGTGCCATGCGCTATGCTGATCGGGAATTCCGCAGGGGGCGTCTTTCCCTGCAGACCTATCTGGAAATGGATACGCAGACCCATGAGCTGATCGAGATGATCTATTCTACTCAACTGGATTTTGTGAGGGCATACACGGAGCTTCTATTCCTGGCCTCGGAAACCAGGAATATTGACGGAGATAAATGAGATGATACAGAAGATGATTGACTGGGCCCTGAGGTCACGCCTCTGGATACTGCTGATCAACCTGGCTGTTGTCCTGGCGGGAATCTACTCCCTTACCAACATCTCCATCGATGCAGTGCCGGATATTACCAATGTATCAGTTATGGTCAACACCAAAACCGGCGCCCTCGCTCCGGAGGAGATAGAAAAGAACGTAACCTATAAGATTGAGTCGGAGCTTGCGGGACTGCCAAATGTCGAGGACATACGGTCCCTTTCGAAGTACGGTCTGTCGCAGATCATCGTGGTCTTCAGCGACAGTACCGATATCTACTTTGCCCGACAGCTCGTACTGGAGAGGCTGCAGTCCGTACGGGAGATGCTGCCCGAGGGGTTGTCTCCCGAGCTGGGACCGGTTTCCACCGGTCTGGGGGAGGTGTTTATGTACGCCGTTATCCCCCGAAAGGGGAGCGCCCTGGAAAAACGGCCGGAGAGGGAAAGACTCATCTATCTGCGGACGGTTCAGGATCTCCATATTAAACCCCTGCTGCGGGGCATCCCCGGGGTTGCCGAGGTAGAATCCAACGGTGGCTTTAAGAAGGAGATTCATGTCAACGTTCACCCCAGCCGCATGGAAAACAGCGGCATTACCTGCCAGGAACTCATCGGTAATCTGGAGAGCGTGGGAGAAAACTTCGGGGGTGGTTATATTCAGGTGATGGGGAAGCAGATCATTGTCCGTACCTTGGGGCGTATAGAGGATTTGAATCAGATCGGGAACATTCCGGTGAAGCTCAACGTCTATGGGTCTCCGGTCCGTCTGCGGCAGGTGGCGGATGTGGCAGAGGGAAGCGAGCTTCGTCTGGGGGCGGCCACGTATCAGGGGGAGGAGGCCGTTCTCGGAACGGTGCTCATGCGTATCGGATCCAACAGCCGTACCGTGGCCATGAACGTCGAGGAGGCGGTCAAAAAAATCCCTCTCCCGGGGGATGTGGAGATCAAAACCCTCTACACCCGCAGCTTCCTCGTCGATGCCACCATTCATACGGTATCGAAAAATCTCCTTGAGGGGGGATTTCTGGTCGTAGCGATCCTCCTGCTCATTCTCGGGAACTTCCGCGCGGCGATTGTAGTGGCTGTCGCCATCCCCCTTTCCATGCTCTTCGCCTTCAGCGGTATGCTACGTCTGGGCATCTCAGCAAGCCTGATGAGTCTGGGGGCCATCGATTTCGGACTTATCGTGGACGGGGCCGTTGTCATGATTGAAAACGTCATCCGGCGCTACGAGGCAGATCGGAAGAGCGTCGTGTAGGGAAAGAGTGTAGATCTCGGAGGGCGCCGTATCATTAAAAAAACGCGATCGAGCTGGGAGACTCGACGGTTGACCTGGCGTTGATCGTGACGGCGG
>CALCJG010000156.1 GCA_937967705.1 uncultured Spirochaetia bacterium | reverse complement strand
TGGGTTCGTCCGCCAGGATGATCCGGGGCGAGTTGATGATGGCCCGGGCGATGGAGACTCTCTGTTTCTCGCCGCCGGAGAGGGTCGCGGGATACTGCTTCACGATCTTCTGCAGGTCGAGATACTGGATGAGGTAATCCACCGTCTGTCCCACCCTGCGGGCCCGCCAGTTGAGCACAGTGGGGAATACGATGTTACGGTACACATTCAGGTCCGGCAGGAGATTGAAGGTCTGGAAGACGTAGCCGATTTCCCGGTTGCGGTAGCGGGATCTCCGGAAATCGTTCCACTTGTAGATGTCCCTGTCCTGATAGAGGACACGGCCGGAATCGGGCTTCAGAAGCCCGGACATGATTCCGAAGAGCGTGGTCTTGCCCGACCCGGATTTCCCGGAGAGGGCGATGATTGTGCCCGGCTCCACCTCCAGATTGATCCCCTTGAGAATCTGCCGGTTGCCGAAAGAGAGGGCAACGTTTTCCACTTTCAATAAGCTCATATTCTGTCCCGCCTTATACTCCCTGAAATGGTCTCCATCATAGATAACCGGGGAAAAAATTTCAACTCTAAATGCAAAAGGCGCCTCCTTCGCAGGGGGCGCCCTCATTATCCGGTACGGAGCTACGATCAGGCATTAATCCTGAGCCTTCTTCAGGAAGTCCGCCATGATGGTTTCGGCGTCCTTTTTGCCCTTGAAATAGGTCTCTGCAATGTCCACCAGGACATTATGGAAGTAATTGGCGTTGGGCACCAGAAAATCCCGTTTCAACTCGTTCTTGATGGGGAAGGCCGTGGAGTTCTGCACCTCACCCAGTTTTTTATTGTCCAGATAGACGATCTGCCGCTTGCTGCCGTCCTTCTTGGTGGTCCCGTCAAACTGGAAGATATGGGTCATGGTGATGTCGTCCGTCTTCTCATCCATCGGCGTGGGATCCACGATGGTTACGATGGTCGTGGAGTCGTCCTCGTAATTCCTCTGGGTTATCTCGGTGACGATCTTGTTGATGTTCTCGCCGGAATAGTAGAGCTTCATCACCCTGTTTTTCACGCCCACGATCTTGGAGTTCTGAAGGTCGCTCTTGATGAACTTATGCCGTTCGATTGCAATATGATCGGTCCCGCTGACCTCTTTCCCCTCTTTATCCTTGTCCTTGGCGTAGCGGAAAGCTATCTGATAAGGCAGCGTCGTGATCCCCCTTCTCAGCTCATCCTTGAGGAACCCGTAACTCGTGATCACCTTCTGCATATCCGTATAGACCTTCTGCATCTGCTTGTCCAGCGCCTGTCCGTCCTTGTCCAATTCGGCGGATTTCAGTTTATCGCCTTCCGAGGCGGCCTCGGATTTTTTTTCATCATCCGCGGCCTTGACCATTACGCTTCCAAAGGGGAGGGCCAGCGCCAGTACCGCCACCACTATTTTTATCCAAAAAACCTTCATTTTATGCCTCCAAGAGATATCTTTTGCCCGAGAAAATTCGATGATAAGGATTACAGTAAATCTATATTATTTTCGGCACCCCCCCCCTGATAAATTAGAATTTTATTCCGGGAAAGCCTCCGGAGCGAATATGCCCGTGACGCTCCCAAGGAGGAGTGAAGACGTCATCTTGCTCCTGCATAAAGGATAATACAGGAACACCCCATCGTCAAGGCATCCCCCGGGGGAAAGCGACAAAACCCTTGACAGAACGGGAAACAGGGGCCCATTTGTCGCAAGATCCCCGTCTACGGGACAAAACCATCCCTAATACCATTACAGGGCGGAGAAACCCCGCCCGCAAAGAGGAGATGATCATGTTGATGAAACCCATGACCGCCGACGATTTCACTTGTCTGCTCTGCGGCAGCCGCCTGGGCCTCAAGTTCGGTGATCTTATACTCGGAGAGAATCGGGGCTCATGCCCGATGTGCCAGGAACCCTTCATAATCAAGCTGGACAGGGAGGATATGGAACATCTGATGGAGGCGGAGGAGAACCGCTCCTCGAAACATCACCGCTAATCCCTGCCTGCAAATCGCCGCCGGAGAAGCTCCGTGGTCTCCACAGGGTCCGCCACGACGACCCGGGTCCCGGCGAGCACATCCATGAACCCCAGTTCGTTTTCGTAGCGAGGCACGACATGCTGATGTACATGGGGAATGCTGGCCCCGCTTCCCCGGCCCAGGTTGCACCCGATGTTGAAACCCGCCGGGCGGAATTCCTCACTCAGGTAGCTTAGGGCCCGGGCGGTCAGGCGGTGCATTTCCAGGGCCTCTTCCTCGGTCATGTCCTCATAGCTTTCCACGTGCCGCAGGGGAAAGATCATCAGATGTCCCGGGTTGAAGGGGTAGAGGTTCACGGTGATGAGGAAACTCCCGGTGCGGTGCACCTCCAGGCTCTTCACCTCGGGGAGCCGGTCCCGTATGGCGCAGAGTATGCAGTCCACCCGCGGCTTGTCGCCCCGCACGTATTGAAGTTTCTCGGTGTTGAACAGGTAATCCCTCATGACCGTATCTCCATCCCTTAAAGCTTGCGGAGCCATTCGTCCACGCCGGCATCGCTGGGCATCCGCCAGTCGCCCCGGGGAGACAGGCAGAGGGATCCCACCTTGGGGCCGTCGGGCATGCAGCTCCTCTTGAACTGATGGCGGAAGAACCGCACGAGGAAGACCTTCAGCCAGCGCAGAATCTCCTCCCCGTTATAGAGGCCCTCGAAGGTGTAACAGGCCAGGGCCAGGATCTTTTCGGGGGACGCCCCGCGGCGGACCATGTGATAGAGGAAAAAATCATGCAGCTCGTAGGGCCCTATGATGTCCTCCGTCTTCTGGGATATCTTCCCACCGGAATCGGGGCGGAGGAGTTCCGGAGATATGGGGGTATCCAGGATATCGTGCAGCACCCCGGCGGCGGCGGCATCGACCCTGTGATCCGCCACCCAGGCGATGAGATAGCGCACCAGGGTCTTGGGAACGCTGGCGTTGACATGGTACATCGACATGTGGTCGCCGTTGTAGGTGCACCAGCCCAGGGCCAGTTCCGAGAGGTCCCCGGTGCCCACCACCAGAGCGTCCAGCATATTGGCCCGGTTCATCAGAATCTGCGTCCGCTCCCGTGCCTGGGTGTTCTCGAAGGCGATGTCCCCCGTATGGCCGTCGTGCCTGAGGTCGGCCAGGTGCTGGTGGCAGGCGGCGGTGATGTCCACAGTATCCAGACGCAGTCCCAGGTGATCGCAGAGGCTGCGAACGTTGCCCAGGGTCCGGTCGGTGGTCCCGAAGCCCGGCATGGTGAGGGGGTATATCCCCTCCACGGGAAGGGAAAGACGCTTGAAGGACTCCAGGATGACCAGCAGCGCCAGGGTGGAGTCAAGCCCCCCCGAAACCCCGATGACCGCGCTTTTAATGCCGGTGTGATGCAGCCGTGTGGCGAGACCGGTGCTCTGTATGGCAAAGATTTCCCGGCAACGCTCGTCCCTGGCTGATTCGATTCTGGGAACGAAGGGGCGGTGATCCAGGGGACGGTAGAGCCTTTCGGGCCGTTCACCCCGTTCCGCCATTTCGAAGTTCACCGTGCGGAAACCGGTCTCCGAAAGCCCCGCGGACTCACCGAAGGGCTGGCTCTGCATCCGCTCGTGCAGGAGATAGCCGTAATCGACGTCCGCCTGGGTCAGCTGGGGCGACCGGGTAAACCGCTCGCTCTCGGCTAAAATCGCGCCGTTCTCGGCGATGAGGCAGTGCCCCCCGAAAACCAGGTCCGTGGTCGATTCCCCCGGCCCGGCGGAGCAGTAGAGATAGGCCCCCAGGCAGCGGGCGGACTGCTGGGAGACCAACTCCCGGCGGTAATCCGCCTTGCCCACCAGCTCATTGCTGGCGGAGAGATTGAGAAGCAGGAGGGCCCCGGAGAGGGCCTGCAGGGTGCTGGGCGGCAGGGGGGCCCAGAGGTCCTCACAGATCTCCACGCCGACGAGAAGATCGGGATCCGCATCCGCCCTGAAGAGGAGATCGCTTCCGAAGGGAACCTCCTCCCCCAGGAGATTCACGGAAGGGGCCAGGGCCTGCCTCCCGGAGGTAAACCAGCGGTGCTCGTAGAATTCATGGTAATTGGGAAGATAGGTCTTGGGAACCGCACCGAGAATGCGTCCACGCTGGCACAGGAGCGCGGCGTTGAAGAGACGGCCCTCGGAGCGCACCGGCGCCCCCGTGACAAAGAGCCCTCCGAGATCGGCGGTTTCCTTCAGAAAAACCGCAAGCCCCTCCTCGACTGCCGCAAGGAGGGCCTGTTGATGGAAGAGATCGGCGCAGGTGTACCCCGTCAGGGCAAGCTCGGGAAAAACGGTGATGTCCGCCCCTGCCACTTCGGCCTCTCGTGCCAGGGTGCTGAGGGCCCCGGTGTTTTCCATAACCGCGGCGGGCCTTACCGGCGGTACCGCCGCCGCCACCCGAATGATCTGCCAATCCCTGTACACCGGTCTCCTCCTCTTTCCGGCGGGGCATTGATCCCTTTAAGACTCCCGCACCGGCAACTTCGTCCTGTATGATGTTATGAAAAGGGGCGCTAAAAATCAAGAAAGAATTCCCTTCAGAGTTTACCCGTCGGGAGAGGAAAAAAACAATTGCCAGACAACGGTTTTCGTGCTCTACTGATCCCAGAGGAAATTTATATACTCCAGTTCCGAGAGGAGAGCGCTATGGATCTCAATCAGGAAGTGAGAACCACTGTGGAGGAGCGTGAAACCGAGGGGAGGAAATGGCTGGCAGTTCACGCCCTCTTCCATAAATACAAAAACCGCAGGGATTTCTTCGATATCCGGCGGAAGATCATCGCCATCACCAGGGATCTTCTCAAAAAACAGTCCTGACGGAAAGTATTTGACGAAATACCTCAAATCCCCCATGTATTGCCGTGCTATATTTAATAATCATCGAATCCCTTCCTTCCCCCGTACCGGGCCGGAGGCGGGTTTGGCGGCATTGAAAAGAGGAAATGTTTATGTATGATTTTCTGGCGGGCCCGATGCTATGGATTTCCGCCTCCGTAGGTCTCAGCGGCCTTCTGTTCCGGACCATCCTGATCTTCCGGGCCACCCATAACGGATATACCCGAGGGACATCCTCCCCCATCGCCGGCGTGGCAGGGCGTGCTTCCAGCCTAATGACCGGCCTGCGTACCTTTTTCCGGGGCCTGTCGCGGTCCTTCCTGATTCGGCAGACATCGTTTTTTTTACTGACCCTGCTGTTTCATCTATGCCTGATCATCACCCCCCTCTTCCTGACCGCCCACAGCGTTCTCTTCTTTCAAAGCTGGCAAATCTCCCTGCCCGCCCTGCCGGAGAGGGGAACGGACATACTGACCGTCATCATACTGGCCTGCGGGATGCTCCTGTTTCTTCGGCGACTCCTGGCACCCAGCGTACGAGCCCTCACCAGTGCACAAGACATTGCCCTGCTGATGCTGACCCTCGCCCCCTTCGTGACGGGCTTCATAGCCTACCGCCAGTACTTCGCTTACGAAACGTTCCTCAGGCTGCACATGATTACAGGGCATCTGGTGCTCATGGCGCTGGGGTGGACGCGGCTGGGGCACATGGCGCTCTTCTTCGTCGCCCGTTTCTTCATCAGCGGAGAGCACAGCCTCGTGGGGGGCAGCCGCCTCTGGTACCGGCACAGCCTCAGCGGGGAGGAACTGCGGTGAACGGGGCACCATTACAGAGGGGAGTGGACCGGGACAAACTGAAGGCCATGCTGAGGCAGAAGCGCCGCATGCGCTATTTCCTCTCCTTCTGCGCCTCCTGCGGCCTCTGTGCCGAGAGCTGCTTCTATTACCGGAAACACGGGGACCCGCGGTCCACACCGGCCTACAAGGCCGTCAATACCCTGGGGGTGATGTTTAGCAGGAAGCGGACCCTCAGCAGGGACGACCTGGAAGGGATGAAGGTTCTGCTCTGGGGCAAATGCGTCCTCTGCCGCCGCTGCTACTGTCCCTTCGGCATCGACATCTCGGGGATGATATCCTGGGCCCGGAGCATCTGCCGCGCCCAGGGGATATACGAAGACTACCGGAAGAGCAGCCGGGGCCTCTGACGATGCGGAGCGATGGGAGATGAATTACCGGAAGATAATCCCCGGCCTGATTCTCTGGTCCGGTCTTCTGGCGCTCTCGGCCCAGACGCCGGTGCTCCAGATAGACAACCGGGAGATATACGGCACGCGGCAGCGCCCGCCGGTGCGTTTCACCCATCTTCAGCACATGATGCGGGGAACGGCCTGTCTACAGTGCCATCACGATTACCGCGAGGGCCGCAATGTCCTTCAGGAGAAGGACCTGACGGCGGGGAATCCCGCCCTGCGCTGCCCCCGCTGTCACGGGAAAACGAACGGTCCCGGCAGGCGTTACGCCCTGCGGGAGGCCTATCATCTGCAGTGCCTGGGGTGCCACAGCAAAACGTCCCGGGAGGGAAAAAAACCCGGTCCGCGCAGTTGTGCCGGGTGCCACCCCCTGAAGTGAACTGAAACCCATAGGAGATCATCATGGTCATCGCCAAAACCAAACCCCTGGAGGAGATCTTCGGGATGATTAGATCCTGCCGCAGCCTTCTCATCGTCGGCTGCGCCGGCTGCACCGCCCTCTGCCTCGAGGGAGGTCCGCGGGAGGTGGACGGGCTGAAGGACCGTCTCGGCGCCCTCTGCAAAGAAGAGGGATCGCCCTGCCGCATGGAAGGCATCACCCTGGAACGGCAGTGCGAGATGGAATTCATCGAGGAGTTGGACGCCATCGAGGGGGATTACGAGGCCATCCTCTCCCTGGCCTGCGGTGCCGGCGTGCAGTTCGTGGCAGAGCGGTACCCGCGCAAGCCAGTCCTGCCGGCCCTCAACACCACCTTCATCGGGGTCAACCGGGCCGTGGGGCTCTATGAGGAACGCTGCCGCTCCTGCGGAGACTGCCAGCTGGCCTCCACGGGAGGGATCTGCTTCGTGACCCTCTGCGCCAAGAGCCTCTTCAACGGGCCCTGTGGCGGTTCGCACAACGGGCGATGCGAAGTGGACCCGGAAATCCCCTGCGCCTGGTGCGCCATCTACGAGCGTCTCAAGGGCCAGGGCAGGCTGGAAAGCCTCCTGACGCTTCGTCCCCCCATGGCATGGAAAAACGGCGTCCGGGGTCTCCAGGTCCACGAGGATTTCAAGGACCGTTACGGGAGGTGATCCGTGGAGGAGAGCAAGATGAAATCGGGCAGCCGTCTGGAAAGCGTCCTCGACTCCGGCAAATTCGCCGTCACGGCGGAGCTGGGTCCCCCGCGGGGCAACCTGAACGAAAAGGTGGACGCCAAGGCGAAGATGCTGGGTGATATCGTGGATGCGATCAACGTCACGGACAATCAGACCGCCGTGGTTCGGCTCTCCAGCATGGCGGTTTCCGCCCGCCTGGTGAGCCTGGGGCACGAGCCCGTTCTGCAGATGGTCACCCGCGACCGCAACCGCATCGCCCTGCAGAGCGACGTCCTGGGGGCCGCCTCCCTGGGGATCAAAAACATGCTCTGCCTCAGCGGCGATCACCAGAGCTTCGGCAATCAGAAACACGCAAAGGGAGTCTACGACATCGACTCCCTGCAGCTTATAGCGGCGGTCAAAAGGATAAGGGACGAGGGGATGATCCTGGATTCCGTGGACCCCCTCGAGGGGGAGGTGCGGATGTTCATCGGCGCGGCAGAAAACCCCTTCGCGGAACCCCGGGAGTTCCGGCCCCTGAGGCTGCGGAAAAAGGCGGAGGCCGGGGCCGACTTCATACAGACCCAGTGCATCTACGACATCTCCCTCTTCCGGGAATTCATGAAGGAGGTGACCGACCTGGGCCTTCATGAACGCTGTCACATCCTGGCAGGCGTCACGCCCCTCAAGTCCTACCGCATGGCCTCCTACATGGCGGAAAGGGTGGCCGGCGTGGTCATCCCGGAGAGCATCCTCCGGCGGATGAAGGACGCCCCGGAGGGCAAGGGGGCCGAGACGGGGATCGCCATCTGCTGCGAGCTCATCGAGGAGCTGCGCTCCATAGAGGGGGTTCACGGTCTTCACCTCATGGCCATCGAGTGGGAGAGCCGGGTGAGGGAAATCCTGGAGAAGACCGGGCTGCTTCCCGCGGACCGAGACCTCTAGCGTCGGGCCATCCCCCCTAAATCCCGATCCTCCGACAAAGGGCCGGAGGTTCTTCCATTCCGTGAGTTACGAGGAGGTCACACCATGCGAACAAACCCGGCAGGAAGTCTTCTGAGGCGTAAATATCTCCATATCGTCCTGCCGACCTTTATCGGCTCCGTCATCGCCTATCTCGACCGCATCAACATCTCCTACGCGGCGCTGACGATGAACAGCGACCTGGGCTTCTCCGCCCAGGCCTTCGGAATGGGGGCCGGCATCTTCTTCTTCGGCTATGTGCTCTTCGAGGTCCCCGGCGCCCTCATCGCGGAGCGGTGGAGCTCCCGCATCTGGCTGGCCCGCATCATGATCTCCTGGGGCCTCATCTCCTGCCTCATGGCTTTCATCGAAACAGAATGGCAGTTCTATAGCGTGCGTTTTCTCCTGGGGGCCGCCGAGGCGAGCTTCTACCCGGTGGTCTATGCCAGCGTCATACCCCGTTGGTTCACCCCGGCCGAGCGGCCCAGGGCCATTGCGCTGATGCTCACCTCCCTGCAGGTATCCGCCATCATCGGATCGCCCCTGGCAGGCTGGCTACTCGGTGTGGAATTCTGGGGTTTCAAGGGATGGCAGGCGCTCTTCCTCATGGAGGCGATTCCCGCCGTGATCTTCGGCGGGCTCCTCTACTTCCTCCTGGCGGACTGGCCCGAGGACGTCCGCTGGCTTTCGGATGAGGAAAAACGGGAGCTGAGGGAACAATACGAGAAGGAGACCGCCGCCAAGAACAGCGAGCGCCACTATACCGTCTGGCAGGCGCTGAAGGACCGGGAGGTGATCAAGCTCTGCCTGATCTATTTTCTCTGGATCACGGGCTACTGGGGATTCAACTACTGGATGCCCACGGTGCTCAAGGAGGTCTCCGGCTGGTCCAACCTGGCCATCGGCTGGACCATAGTCCTCCCCATGCTCCTCTCTCTCATCGTGATGGTTTTCATCGGCAGTTCCTCCTCCCGCACCGGGGAAAAGCGCTGGCACGGGGCCGTGCCGGTCTTCATCGGCGCCGTCGGCCTGGGTGTCGGGGTTTTCATCCGGGATCCGCTGATCAATTTCCTCTTCGTCTGCCTCACCGCCGTCGGCGTCTTCGGCGCCTTCGGTGTCTGGTGGTCGTACCCGACCACCTTCCTCAGCGGAGCGGCGGCCGCAGGGGCAGTGGGCCTCATCAACTCCTTCGGCAATGTGGGGGGGTATGTGGGCCCCTATCTGACGGGATTCGTCAAGGACCTCACCGGATCATTCCAGGGGGCCTACGTCTATCTGGCCGCATCCCTTTTGGCGGCGGGACTGCTGATGCTGACTCTGAAAAAGAGGCCCCCTTCCCTCTCCTGAAAGGAGCCGCTCATTTCCCGCGGCAAATGAAGGAAAGCTTCCGCACATTGACCGCCAGCGGTTTAGCCAGGTCCGCCCGTCCCACCCGTTTATAAACCCCCAGGGCTTCCTTCAGAAAGGGAACTCCCTTGCAGAGGGCCCCTGTTTTCTGGTAGAGCACGCCGATATTGGCAACGGTGGTGCCGTAATCATAGGTGTTTTTAAGCCCCAGCCTGATCCAGGTATCCCGCGCTTGAAGGTAATGGTTCAATGCGGATGGGGCATCCCCCTTAAGGAGGTAAATAGAACCGATATTGCTGGCCAGGACCGCATGGCTCTTTGTTGCGGTCATTCGGATCTTTTGCAGGGTTGCTACAGCCTGCTGATAGAGAAGGAGGGCCTTTTCATGGTCGCCCTTCCTGAAATAGGCCGTACCGGTATTGGCCGTTAGATTGACCGTCTCTATGGTATCAGAAAGCCCCAGGGCTTCATACATCTCCCGGGAGCTGAAAAAACATTTCATCGCCCTGTCGGTGTCCCCTTTTTGCAGATAAACCGTACCGATGTTTCCCAGCGTCTCCGCGTAATCTCCCGAGGATTTGAGTCCTATCTCTTCACGCAGATTCTGAGCCCGGTTGTAATGTCTCAAAGCCTCGTCGTAGGCTCCCTTATTCCAGTAAACGGAACCGATATAATTGACAGTCCTGGCGTAATCGCCGCTCTTCTTCTTCCCCCGGGCTGCAAGGATAACCTCGGCCCTGCCGTGATAGCGCAGGGCGTCCTCAAACCGGTTCATTTCCTTGCATATCTCCCCGATTTTATTCAAGGCCTGAACGTAATCCGGATCAATCCCGATAGCCTTGAGATAAAATCCCATGGCCTTTTTCAGTTCCGTATAATGAACCTGCAGCCCACGGGCATACCACGCATAAGCGTCCCTGTTTGGTTTCTGTGTTGAGGGAAGCCTTTCAGAATCTTCCTTGCCGATTACGACTGATGATTCGGCAGGCATACCCTTCTCCGGCGGGGAGAGAAGAGCGATGATGACCCTGTCCTGAAGGTTAAATATCCCGTCCATGGTTCCATCCACTTTTGCAGAACGTATGATTCGGCCAGTCTCCACATGAACCATGCGGGCATTGACCCGCACCGCCTTGCCGGCTACCTGAACGCTCCCGGTCAGGAGAACGGAGGCCCCCATGAGCCCTCCTACCCTGCGCCGGTCGCTCTCCCGGATGAGGCCGGTCATGCCGAGCTGCAGTTCCCGGACCGCCCGCACCCGGTCCGCCTCCGAGAAAACATTGATTCCCTGCACGCTTTTCAGATCGGTGATGAGGCTGTCGCACAGACCCGCGGCAATCCAGGAGGAATCCCTGCTCCCGTGATACTCGAAGGGAAAGACGAGGACGTTACTCCTCTGAACCAGCCCCTGAGCCCGCCACTTCGGCGACGAGGCACGTCCCGAGCAGGAGAGGGAAAGGACCGCTAACAGCAGGATGGCGAACACCGGTTTTCTCATCATGATTTTCCTTATTAAATCCGTTCGGGCCTCACTCCCCCGCGCAGTACTTCATCCCCATGGCGTTCGTCACGCATTTACCGGAACCGATGCAGTCGGCATCGATATTGCAGGGCTGGCCGGTTTTACCGGAACCGTGATCGAATTCCGCCTTCCTGACACAGACGCCCTTATGGCAACGGAAATGGAATTCGCATTCCGTATCGGCGATACACTTGTCTCCGGCCCCTTTGCTTCCGGCGATGATGACGATGGAGGGGAGAGACAGGGCGAGTACGACCATGACAAACAGAAGTTTTTTCAAAAGAGCCTCCCAATCCGCACACATTATTTTTTTCCATACTGCCCGGAGTCCCCCCCGTTCCCGGGGGAGACGTCCCGCAGATCCGTATCATCCATATATTATGTCCCCTGGAATTTCAACACTTTTTTCCCCCCTCCCCGGGGTTTCCTGTTTGACTATCATCCCTGCCCCGATTATCGTTTTCCCTGCCGCCAGCAATCCCAAGGGAGAAAACGCCATGATCCGCTACACTATGCTTATCCTCCTCTGTTTTTTGATACTTCTCACGGCCTGCTGTCTCTACCGCACATCAACGCCGAGGAAGATACGCTCCTATCCCTGCGGAAAAAACCTGAAACTCGTTCTCACCTGCCGCCAGGAATTCGTGGAGCTCGCCTTCCAGGACCGCTACGAGCTCCACCTGGAAAAGGAGGAGGTCCGGGAGATGAGGCTCATCACCGGGAACATCGCCGTGCTACCCCGGGTCAAGCGCTACCTGGACCGGATCCGCGTGCGGGACTACGCCCCGGGCAAAGCCAAAACCCTGTTCAGCATTCATTACGTGCTCCCCTCCCGCTTTACCGCGGAGGAGTTCGAGGCGATCGACGCCTGCTACGCCTCCCATCGGGACCGGATGCCGGAGATAAGCCGGAAGGTGGAAATGCTGGTCTACGGCGATCCGAAATCCTTCTACGAGATCTACCGCTGTCCCGGCCGCTTCTATATACGCACGGAGATCGACGGCAATCTCACCATCACGGACGACCCCTCATATGAATCACTGACGCAAATCCCGGAGAAGCGTCATTTCAACCACGTCGGTTTTTTCAACGACCGGAACGAGCTCTATCTGCGGAAGGGAAAAATCGTTTCAGGGATTCTGACGGGTTTCTTCGGCAAGCCCGTCCGGAAGGTCCGTTTCCGGGCGGAGGGAGGCCGGGAGGGATACACCGGCGAGGTGGAGACCCTCTGGGTCGACCTGCTCTACAGCGAGCAGAAGGAGGGGGTCAACGAGGCGTATCTCCTCTCCAGCAGGGATGAGAGCGGCCGGAGGCTGGACGAGGTCTTCCGGTACAGGAAATGAACGCAGCCCGGAATTAAGGCAACGGCTATTTCCCCAGGGACAGGACCACTCTCAGCACCACGGTGCAGCGGCGCACCGGAAACCGGGAATAGACCTCCGAATCGGAAATCATCCCCTTGCCGCCGAAGCTATAGCCCCGGAAGGACTCCCGCTGACGGAAATCCGAGGCGAACTGCTCCTCGATGGAATGGACCTTCAGGGGCAGGGTGTATATCTTTTCATAGAGGGCCTTCTGCCGCAGAAGCTTTGCCGAGGCCTCCCGGATCAGCTCATGCCGCAGGGCCTCCCGGTTCGACAGATCGTAGGTGATCTCCTCGACGGCAAAGGCGGGATCGGCCTCCCGTATGACCTGGTATATCCGGGCCATCCGGTGCTTTGCCGTCAGCCGCACATCCACACGCCCCGTAAGGGAGTAATCCTTGCTGAAGAGGCCCGCCTTCTCCCGGTTGACCAGGTTGCGGATGATCACATCCCTCTCCCCGAGCCCCTCCTTTTTCAGGGCGGCGGCCAGGCGTGAGAGCACCTGCCGGAGGGAGGTTTCGGCCTCCTCGTAATTGCCGCCGGTCTTCTCGATCTTCAGCTTGAGGTCCATACGGTCCGCCTCGACGAGCCGGTCCGCCTCCACGATAAAGCTCACATGAGGGAGCCCCGGCTTTCGGGTTTCCGCCCGGGCGGCGGGGATGAGGACAAGGACCCCCATAAAGGCAGCGGTGATTCGCATCAGTTTCATAACTCTCTCTCCCTTATTCTGCAAGATTCCCGGGCCCGCCGAACTCCGGACATCACCCGACGCCGGGGCTTAAGGCTTTTGAAAATACCTCCCGTCGGAAAGCACCACCGAGGTTTCCACCTGCCGCTCGGGTATGTTCCAGTATTTCCGCAGCAGCATCGTTTTCTGTTCCGGGGTGACGACACGGAAACCGTGTTTCTCGTAAAAGCGCACCGCCCAGACCGCGTCGGCCCAGGTGCCGATGAGCACCGGCCTGTCCGCGAGGGCGAGAAGCTCCCTGAGCAGCCTGCCCCCTATACCGGAGTTGCGGCGCACCGTTCGCACGTAGGCATGGCGGATGAGGGTCACGTCCTTCACGTCCTGCAGACCCATGACCCCCAGCAGAACGCCCTCCTCCTCGCAGCCCCAGAAGCGAACGCCTTCCGCCATCTCGTGACGCAGTTCCTCCTCCGGCATGTAAGGGTCTTTCCAGCGGTCCGCGGGAATAACCCCCTTGTAGGCGCGGGCGGCATCGTTGATGATCTCGTAAAGGGAGGGAAAATCCCCCGGCGTGCAGGGTCGGATCATGGGCTTATCCGTCTATCCGCTTCAGGGCCGTGCGGTACTGCCCTGCCAGGTCCACGTAAATCTGCTTGGCCAACGTCCACTCCGTGCGGTGCTTTTCCTCCACGGGCCCCTTGTCCACGGCGGGAGCCCCGGCGTAGATCCGCCCCGCCTCGAGGACCTGTTTTCGCTTCACCAGGGACTGCTCCGCCACGATGGTCCACTCCCCGGTTTCGGAAAAATCGGAGATCATGGCCTGCATGCCGATCACCGCGTAGTCCCGGATCACGGCGTTGTGTATCATCGCCATGTGGCCGATGGTGACGGCGCGGCCGATCTCCGCAGAACCCAGGGGACGGGCGTGTATGATCACCCCCTCCTCCACCGCCGTCTCGTCGCCGATGAGGATGGTGCCGTAATCCCCGCGGAGTATGGCGCCAAAGCCCACGTAGCAGTTCCGCCCGATCCGCACATCGCCGATGATCTCCGCCGTGGGGGCCACCCAGGACCCCTCGCCGATGACCGGAACCCGGCCGTTGATTTCATAGACAGGCATAGGCCCTCCTTTTTGATTCCTGAGGATAGCCGCCGCCCCGCTTTCGTCAAGAAGCTTTCCGCACGGCCGCATCACCCCCTAAAAAAAAGAGACCCGCCTTTCGGCGGGTCTCCGTTGGTTCTGTTGAATTCCCCTACTGCAGCACCGCGGAGGGGCTTTCCACATTGTAGAACTCGTCCTTGGGCACGATAATGAGTTTTCCGAGATAGGCATCGTTGTAATGCATCTCCATAACCTTCCAGACCGTCCCCACTTTGTTCTGCGGGATGTAGAAGGAGAGGGTAGCAGGATTGCCGCTGCCGTCCAGCAGGTCGTACCTCTTGAGCGTTACCACGGCGCCGGAGCCGGACAGGGCCGTGCTATAGGAGCGGTCCCGGTTGGTGAAGTCATGCACCGCGTAGGCATAAACCTTGTCCACCAGGGAACTCACATAGCCCGGCTGTTTGATAGTGACCGTTTCGGGACCGTATTTGTAGCGGTCGTCGATATCCAGAATGAAGAGATCCTTCCACTGCCAGTTATTGTAGCCCCGGTTCGCGACAGGATCACCGCTGTAGATATACTCCTGGGAGTACACATAATAGAGATGAAGCCTTCCGGACCCGCCGGGATTCGGCGCCGTGAAGTGGGCGTCTATGTCGCTGGGACTGCTGCCCCAGCTCAGCTTGATCTCTATGCGGCCGCTGACGGATGAGTAGGCGTCGGAGGGACTGATGATGCAGTTCTGATTGCCCGTCTCCTTGTTCGCCTCGCAGACCACGTTGAAGTACTCTATGGAATAGCCTGCACAGGTCACCTCGGCCGTATAGTTGCCCGCCGCCAGGCTGCTGATGCCGTAACCGCCGTCGCTGCCGGTTACCGACTGCGCCCCGGATACGTAAGCGCCGGTTTTGGTGCCCATACCGCTGCGCAGTTTTACCGTCGCGTTAGCCACGCCCCGTCCGTCGATGGAGCTGCGAATAAAGCCCGAAACGCTTCCTACGCCGGGAACGACGATGACCACCGGCTGCAGGGAAATCGTGTAGTTCTGATACATGTCGTAGATATAGTAGACCACCGTCTCGTAGCCGTCCTTGGTGAACACGGCCCGGTAATAATCCCCGTTGTCCGCGTTGAGGAGCGGGAGGGTGATGCTTAAGGAGCCCGCGGAATCCGTCGAGGTCTGCGCCAGGACCGTCGTCCCCTCCTGATAGTATATCTTCACGTCCACACCGGAGACTCCCGTACCGGTAGTGTCCTTGACCGTCCCCTTGATGGTTCCCGTTACGAGGTTCATGGTATAGTCAAAGGTGACCGTCTGACCGGCAATCACGGTAAATTCGCCTATGCTGATGTCGGTGTAGCCCACCGCCACGATTTTGGCCTTGTAGGTCCCGGGAGGCAGCACGAAACTGTAGGAACCGTCGCTGCCCGTTACGAAGGTGTTGTAGGCCGCATCGTTCTGGGTGATGTATATCTTGGCCTCGATGCCCGCCGCCGCCGCACCGCTGATCTTCTGGCCCAGGATGGTGCCGGAGACAGTGGCCGTCGTGGGAACCGGATCGAGGGTGGTGGTGTCATTGAAGCCCGTGACCGTACCGTCGGAGGTTATGCATATCTGCTGGGGTTCCGCCGTCTGATATCCCGAAAGGGCATAGGAGATGGTGTAGCAGTGCCCCGCGTCCAGATAGACGGAGTAGGTTCCGTCGCTGGCGGTATAGATGACGATGGGAGACGATCCCTCGCCGCAGTCGGTGCATTGGATGGTAACCGCCACGCTGCCCAGTCCCCCGCTGCCGTCGGTGATGGTCCCGGCCACCAGGGAGCGCACCGTGACGCTGTTGTTCTTCAAAACCACTTCCTCCAGGGAGATGGTCTGACCGGCAATCACCTCCACGCCGGTAAAGGTAACGGGTTCATAACCCGGCATGTTGAACACCAGGGTGTAGCCCGTGCCGGCGGGAAGCACGATCTGATAGCTGCCGTCCTCGGGAATGTTGACCACGGCGGAACCGCCCTCGATCAGGGTGGGATGGCTTATCGTGATCGTGGCCCCTCCCAGGGCATAGGCGTCGCCGTCCGTCTTTTCCGTGCCGCCCTCTTTGACGAAATCCTGACCGCCGACGAAACCGGTCAGCGTCCCGGTGGGTACGCTCTGGCTGCCCCCGGTCAATTCCACGTATGCCCCGTTGCCTGCCGCAGCCCCGCCGTCGGCACCGCCGCCTCCGCCGCCCCCGCAGCCGAAGGTACACAGAGCTATCGCCGCAATAAGAACGAAACCTCTCTTCATGATGTTGGACATTCTTTCCTCTGACACGCAATAGATGAAGGGTATCTCTCTTTCCCCTTTGGGAGCCTTATATAACAGAGGGTCGGTTTTGTCAAACGGAAAAAGCCCGTACGGGCTTTTGATCAACATTTTTTTGATAACCATCAGAAATGTATACTTAAAGTACAGAGTTCTGCTTTTCCGACAAAACAGGCGGCCCATGACAAATCCAATTTTTCTACTATAGGGTGATAAGGTTGTAATCATACCATTCCCGCCTTCCTTCGGAACTTCCCGACTCCGAACACCGCCTCTGAGCAATCTCAAACGCAGGGGATCCCTGGAACCTCCCGGGCAGTTTCCTTCTTGATCCCAGCGGCGGATCCCACTAGAATGGAAATATCCCCCGGCCGTTTCCCGGAGGAAATCCGCTGACCAGGAGGAAAGACCATGGACCCGACCGACATCCCCGCTCCCGGGAAAGAGTTCTCGCTGAAGACCGCCCGGCTCCTGCAGGCCCGCTTGGGACAGCCGGACGAGGAATGGAAAGGGACCGCTGACGGGTCCCCCTACGGCTTCACCCTGCTCAAATACAGCGGCAGGCCCAGCGAGGGTGTTGCGGCCTACCTCACCCTGGGGCTCTCGGACCGGGAACTGGATCTCCCCGGCGAGGGGCCGGTCCGGCAGGAGCTCCTGATCTGCCACGAAGAGGCGGAAGGATGGAACAGCCCCTCCCTCCTGCACTACACCGCAGAGCGTCTGCTGCGGGAG
>CALCJG010000155.1 GCA_937967705.1 uncultured Spirochaetia bacterium | reverse complement strand
CACCCTCTCAGAGACCACCGCCTCGAACATCTGACGGGGTGTATTGGCGCTGTCGGGCCGATCCGCCGGACAGGCGGGTGTGAAAAGCAAAGCCAAAACCAGAAGATGGATTCCCGACAGCCATCTTCGCCAAGCTGAGAACTCCGCCGAGACATGGAGATCATGGATTTGCTGCTTCCTTTTCATCTCTGTTTTCCTCTGTTAGAAGGACCTTAGCGATAAACAACGCTTCCTCGATGTATAATCACACAATACCCCTAAAAACCTTTCTGTCATCAGAAACGGATATCAACCTGTATAATATACGCCGTTCAGGGATTATGCAAACCTTTATCGTCCCCGTCCCCTTAAGGGACTCATCTCACCGATTTTATCCCGCAACCGAGAAACCGGAGCAACATTAGACTTGATACCTTGGCATCTTCCGTTAGATTGGCCCCGGAGGGAAGAATACCATGAACAGCGCAGAGAGATTCCGCACCACTGACCCCTTGGACCTTTTCCGCTCACTCCGGGACCGGGACCTGCGGCGTGAGGGGATGGGCATTGCCGAAGGACGCCTTCTCGCGCAGCGGATCATCGCCTCTGATCTGCCGATCCTTGCCCTCCTCTGCTCACCCCGGATGGCGAGGGAATTTGAGGCGTCTTCCCGGGGACGGTTTCCCGTCCTGGTGTATCCCGAGGAGGGAATCAGGAAAATCGCCGGATTCCCCTTTCACCGGGGCGTCATGGCGGCCTTCCGGCGACCGCCCCTGCGGCTGCCCGGGGAGCATCGGGATGAGCTCTCAAAAGCCTACCGGCTCGTCATTGCCCCGAACATCACCAGCGATGAAAATCTGGGCAGCCTCATCCGGACCGCCGCGGCCCTGGGGTATCAGGGTCTGATGCTGGGGAAGGCCTCCACCGATCCCTGGTCCCGCCGGGCGTTCCGGGTTTCCATGGGTGCACCCCTCTCCCTTCCTCTGTATGGGATGGGTGATGAAGAGGAGTGCCGGGACATCATCAAGGATCTGGGATATACGGTGTACGGAACGTCCCTTGCTGCCGGTGCCAGGCCCCTGGAAGAGCTGACGGGTCCGGAACGAGGGGCGCTGGTCTTTGGCAACGAGGCCAGCGGACTGCCTGCCCCCTGGGACGCTCATTGCGATGAATACATTCAGATCCCCATGGCCGCCGGCATCGACTCCCTGAACGTGGCCGTCTCCGCGGGGATCATCCTCTACGCCCTCCGCCCGAACCGGCTGCCGCCCGCGGGACCCGGTTCTTAAGATCATTATTGCTGTTTGTGCTTTGAATCGGCATGCCATCTGACCGTCAATACGGTAAAATCATCATCGAGATCCTTTTTTCCCGAATAAGTCAGAACACCCTGATAAAGCAGATGGCAGAAATCAGCCATGGAATCCGAAACAGAAACACGTGAAGCTATCCATTCATTCAGCTTCAGCTGGTCTTCACCCAGCATATAACCCTCCGCATTCATTGCTTCTGTCAACCCGTCCGTATAGAGAAGGACGGTGTCGCCGGAGTCAAGCATGACAGCCGACTCTTGATAATCGGAGCTGAAAAAACTGTTTATAACGCTCCCCTTCGCCTTGACGAATTCGACACAACCGTTTTTCCTGACCACCGCCACCGGCATATGACCTGCACTGGCAACCGTAAGCTGTCCTGTGGCAATATCCAAACAGCAGGCACATGCGGTCAGAAACTGATTGCCGATCTTACTGCGAAGCATTTCATCCAGATTTTTTAACACGTATACGGGGGTGTCCAGAAGGATTTTCCACTTGTAAAGCCCCATGTTCACCATGGACGCCAGGATGGCTGCGTAAACTCCGTGGCCCGAGACATCACAGATAAAAAATCCGATGTTGTTCGTATCCTCGTCATAATAATAGTCGCAAAAATCGCCCCCCACTCCGAGCATGGGAACACATTTGTAAGCCAGTGATACGCCGGGAACATCCGGCAGCTTCTGCGGCAGCAGACTCTTTTGAATATTGCGAGCCAGGTCAATTTCATGTTCGAGTACAGCGTTTTGTTTTTCAACGGAGGCCAGGCGGAGGTTTTCCATCACGATGGCGGCCTGGGATGAGAGTATAGTCAGCATTCGCTGGCGTTCTGCAGTAAATACACCCGGCGCAAGATTGTTTTCAAGATACACCGTAGCGGTGACCTTCCCCTTGTTGCGGATGGGCACGCAAAGGATCGAACGAGACCGGTTTTTCTCAATGTAAGGATCCCCTGCAAAGCGCACATCCCTAATGGCATCATGCAGTATGATGTTCTCCCTGGTCTTGCTGACGTAATTGACGATGGAAAGCGGTAGTACATCCTCCGTCAGATCCTTGGATTGGAGCACAATCGGTTCACTGCCCACGCGATGCTCGGCCTGAATATACAAGAGACCGTCTTGGGGATTCTCCATCATAAGAACTATGCGCTGAGCACCGGACGCGTGAAGGGACATTTTCATTCCGTTCTTAAAAAGGCTGGCGATGCTCCGCTCGGAGGAGATAATCCGGACGCTGTTCATAATCGTGGAAAGGTCCATTACCTCGGACATCTTCCTGGCTGCATCCCCTGCCGGACCCGCCGGCATTACGCCTCCCAGCAAATCCAGATACTTTTCCTCCAGCTGCCTGACCTTCGCCGTTGCGCCCCATTCCCTGAAACAACGGGCGGCATTTGCGACATGCATCTGTGCATAATCCCTGTTTTCCATTTCAATGCAAATTTCGGCCAGCCGTTCATTCGCTATACCCTCGTTCTGTACATATCCATTCTCGCGGGCTGACAGGATGGACTTGTTGTAAAGGATCATCGCGGCACCAGTCTCGCCATTCAACCGGGCCAGTTCGGCTTCCAGCAGAAAGCATTTATGGAGAAAATTTGCCTGACAGTTTACAGCCCATATTTTCATTTTAACGAGGAGTGCATTGAATTTCTTCAAGAGTCGACTTCGAGCCCTTCCCGTCACACCGTCAACAGCCTTAATGATCGAAAGGGCATAATAAAAAGTATACTCTGTCAGCATGAAAGTGCCCACCATGACATCCTGAGTATCTTCGATCTCCCGGGCGAGAGTTAGGGCGGCGGGATAATTTCCATGCAAATAATTGAGCTTTATGAGACGATAGAGGAAGGCAAACTTATCCAGATTGTTTACGGTCACTCCCCTCAGGCCTGCCAGCCGTTTTTCCATGTAGGAATCCTTCATATCCAGGGAGAGAGGGGAATCCGTCTCCCCTTTGAATGCCTTGTAAAAACGGACATGGTCATTAAAATAGTCGATGAAAAACGGGTCCTTGAGAGTTTTAATGAATCCCTCATGGTTTACATATTCCCGGAAGGCCTTATCAATGCTGCTGCCGATCATGTAGGGATAGTCCATTGTATTGTTCAGGGCATGGCAGGCGAAGGGGAAATCCCCATGTTCAGCATAGATGGCGTAGGTTTTTTTAAAGTAATTCAAGGCGTCACCGGCATATCTCCACCAATGCAATGCAAAATATGCCGTGAGGAACATAGTCGGTCCCTCAAAGGGGGTTGTCATCGTTTGAAGGAGGTGTTGCGAACAATCGAAATATTTCTTCCCCGAAGACCAGTCACCGAGTCCCGAACCGTAGATGGCGGTCATAACAATGGCCGTGTAGGGCGCTATCGGATGCAGACCGTTTTTAATAATGGTGTTCATGGCAACCATGGCCAGCAGGGAATTGAGGTTCCGGTTCATGTAAAAGGCCGCTCCTTCCATACTTTTAACAAGCGCCAGTTTCATCGAGATTTCTTCGGAAACGTTCGGCCCCATGCCCTTTATACCCTCGATCCCAATCTTCCTGAGCAGCCATTTCATTTTCATGACTTCCCGCCCCATCCGGAGCAGGGAGGGTTCCCTCGGCAGGGATATACCGAAGGATTTGAGCCCCTGCAGGCCCAGGGCCAATGCCTCTTCGTATTTTCCCATGCTTGTCAAAAGGAGATTCCTGACGATATACACCCTGCCCCTGTCGACGTCCGACCTGACCTTATCAAGCATATTATCGAATAATTTATTCGCGATGCCAGGATTGCCTACGAGTCCTTCACATTCGGCACAATTTATATGGAGCTCATAAGCGAGCCGGTAGTGCGCATCCCAGTCTTTTGGATAGAGACGTTCCAGGCCCAGCTTGAAAAAAGTGACTGCCGACTGGAAAGCCGATGAGTTTTTTGACTTTTTACCCGCAAGGAGGTTAAGCTCGGCCAGACGACACCTCTCGTAATCATCACCGATCAGGGATGAAGCAAAATTTAGATGGTGGGCAATAGAAAAAACCCTTTCAGGAAGTTCCGCCTTCGGGGTCTGATTCCACAGAATGGACCCCAGAGTGTGGTGTATTTTCTTTTTTTCTTCTGTTTCAAATAGTGAATAGGCGGCTTCCAAAACCCTGTCGTGGCAGAAGAAACAGAGCCCTGCATCAAAACAGAGGATTCCTTCATCGATGGCATCCTGTATCCTGTTTAAAACCCACTGCACCGGTTCCTTCATCAGTTCAGCAAGGAGAACAATTTCAAACCGGTTGCCTATACATGAAGCAACCTTCAACACCTCAAGAGTTCCGGAAGACAACTGCAGCATTTTTTCCCGCATCAGGTCTATAACATTATCCGAGGCCTGAATCATCTTGAGATCTTCCACATCCCAGGCCCAACCCGAATCCCGAGCATAGGTGAGCACATCGTCCGTTGCCAGTTTTTTAAGAAACTCCTTCCCGAAAAAGGGATTGCCGCCGGTCTTTTTAAAAATGATCGAAGCAAGGGGGTTCACGAAATCCGGTTCCGCCTGCAGGGAATCGGCCACAAGCAGCGTCAGGGATTCAAGATCAATATTCCCGAGATGTATCGTCCCGACGGTTATGCCCTCACTGACCAACTCATCTATCGCGATGGCCAGAGGATTAGAAACGTCAATCTCCCTATCCCTATAAGCGCCAATGATCAGTATATTAGCGGATTCATAATCGGTCATGAGGGTTTTCAACAGGCCTATACTGGCAGTATCGGCCCATTGCAGGTCATCAAGAAAAACCACCAGGGGGTGATCAATCGAAGCAAAGATACGGATAAAACGCTTGAAAAAAAGATTGAACCGGTTCTGTGTTTCCAGTAGACCGAGTTCCGGCATATCCGGCTGTTTTCCGATTATCAGCTCAAGTTCGGGAATGACATCGGTTATGACCTTGCCGTTCGGATAGAGAACTTCCAGCAGGC